>NZ_CP026100.1:900000-1087500 GCF_003722335.1 Caulobacter flavus | reverse complement strand
GAAAAGGGAAACAACCCTAACCATCATCTAAGGCCCCCAAGTACTGGCTAAGTGGGAAACGATGTGGGTTTGCTTTGACAACCAGGATGTTGGCTTAGAAGCAGCCATCATTTAAAGAAAGCGTAACAGCTCACTGGTCAAGCGAACCTGCGCGGAAAATGTAACGGGGCTAAAGCCAGTCGCCGAAGGTATGGGTTTGCTCTTTGAGCAAGCGGTAGCGGAGCGTTCCGTAAGCCTGTGAAGATGAGGCGTGAGCCTTGTTGGAGGTATCGGAAGTGAGAATGCTGACATGAGTAGCGATAAAGAGGGTGAGAGACCCTCTCGCCGAAAGCCCAAGGGTTCCTGCGTAAAGCTAATCTGCGCAGGGTTAGCCGGCCCCTAAGGCGAGGCCGAAAGGCGTAGTCGATGGGAATCAGGTGAATATTCCTGAGCCAGTTGGAAGTGACGGATCTGGTAAATTGTCGGTCCTTATTGGATTGGTTCCGGCAGTGAACAGGTCCCTGGAAATAACTCCAACGGAGACCGTACCCGAAACCGACACAGGTGGGCAGGTAGAGTATACCAAGGCGCTTGAGAGAACTGTGCTGAAGGAACTCGGCAAATTGCACGCGTAACTTCGGGATAAGCGTGACTCTTCTTTGGGCAACCAGAAAAGAGTGGCACAAGCCAGGGGGTAGCGACTGTTTATCAAAAACACAGGGCTCTGCGAAGCCGCAAGGCGACGTATAGGGTCTGACGCCTGCCCGGTGCCTGAAGGTTAAAAGGAGGGGTGCAAGCTCCGAATTGAAGCCCAGGTAAACGGCGGCCGTAACTATAACGGTCCTAAGGTAGCGAAATTCCTTGTCGGGTAAGTTCCGACCTGCACGAATGGCGTAACGACTTCCCCACTGTCTCCAGCACAGGCTCAGCGAAATTGAATTCCCCGTGAAGATGCGGGGTTCCCGCGGTCAGACGGAAAGACCCTATGAACCTTTACTGCAGCTTCGCCTTGGCGTTAGCAGCAACATGTGTAGGATAGGTGGGAGGCTATGAAACCGGGGCGCCAGTTCCGGCGGAGCCATCCTTGAAATACCACCCTTATTGTTGCTGACGTCTAACCGCGGCCCGTTATCCGGGTCCGGGACATGGCGTGGCGGGCAGTTTGACTGGGGCGGTCGCCTCCCAAAGTGTAACGGAGGCGCGCGATGGTGGGCTCAGACCGGTCGGAAATCGGTCGTCGAGTGCAATGGCATAAGCCCGCCTGACTGCGAGACTGACAAGTCGAGCAGAGACGAAAGTCGGCCATAGTGATCCGGTGGTCCTGCGTGGAAGGGCCATCGCTCAACGAATAAAAGGTACTCTAGGGATAACAGGCTGATTTTGCCCAAGAGTCCATATCGACGGCAAAGTTTGGCACCTCGATGTCGGCTCATCACATCCTGGGGCTGGAGCAGGTCCCAAGGGTTCGGCTGTTCGCCGATTAAAGTGGTACGTGAGCTGGGTTCAGAACGTCGTGAGACAGTTTGGTCCCTATCTGCCGTGGGTGTACGAGACTTGAGAGGATCTGTCCCTAGTACGAGAGGACCGGGATGGACACACCTCTGGTGGACCTGTCATGGCGCCAGCTGTGCAGCAGGGTAGCTAAGTGTGGAATAGATAACCGCTGAAAGCATCTAAGCGGGAAACTAACCTCAAAACAAGGTCTCGCTGAGAGCCGTGGAAGACCACCACGTTGATAGGCCGGGTGTGGAAGTGCGGCGACGCATGGAGCTTACCGGTACTAATAGCTCGATAGGCTTGATCGTTCTTCAGTCAAACCCATGAAGCTCTACACGAACTTCAGACACTGATGTCTTCTTCTTTGCCTTGCACTCTCCCCCAAAGAGAGCGCAAACAGCATCCTTTTCGCTGACCTGGTGGCTTTGCCGGGGGTTCCCCACCCGATCCCATTCCGAACTCGGTCGTTAAGTCCCCCTGGGCCAATGGTACTTCGTCTCAAGGCGCGGGAGAGTAGGTCGCCGCCAGGTCTGCTAAAAGGATGCATCACGCAAAGATCAAAAAGTCCAAGAACCCTACCCACGATACATACCCCTGCCGCGGGGTGGAGCAGCCCGGTAGCTCGTCAGGCTCATAACCTGAAGGTCACAGGTTCAAATCCTGTCCCCGCACCCAAACTTTCTACGTAAAGCCCCCAGCACATCGCTGGGGGCTTTCGTCGTTTCGGGATCCGCTCATGACCGACCGCTATCTTGACGACCTCGTCGTCGGCGAAACCTGGACCGGCCAGCCGTTCGTGCTGACGCAGGCCGAGATCCTCGACTTCGCCCGCGCCTATGATCCGCAGCCCATGCACGTGGACCTCGACGCCGCGAGCGCCGGCCGGTTCGGCGGGCTCATCGCCAGCGGCTGGCACGTGGCCTCGCGGGTGATGCGCGAATATGTCGACGCCGCCCCTTTCGGCGCCACGTCGATGCTGGGCATCCGCATCGACGAACTGACCTGGCTGAAACCCGTGCGCCCCGGCGACGCCCTGACCGTCCACCGCGAGATCGTCGAGGTGACCCGCTCGCGCTCCAAGCCCGACCGGGGCACGATCCGCACCTTCACCCGGGTGACCAACCAGCACGCCGAGCCGGTGCTGACCTTCTTCAACCTGATCCAGATGCCGGCCCACGCGGGCGTGAGCCTGTAACGACCCTTGCCTTGTCGCCCGGCGCGCCTTCAGTCTGCGGGCCTGGCGACGGGGGGCTTGGAATGCGGCGACGGACGGTTCTGGCGGGGGGCGTGCTGGCGCTGGCCCTGGCTTGTCCCGCGCTCGCCGCGCCCCTGGCGCCCGACAAGGCCCGCGAGGTCGACGCCATCGCCCGCGAGGTGCTGGCCGCGACCGGCGCGCCTTCGGCCTCGGTCGCCATCGTCGAGGACGGCGAGCCGGTCTACGCCCAGGCCTACGGCCAGGCGCGGCTGTCGCCGCCTGTCCCCGCCACGACCGCCACCCGCTACGGCGTCGCCTCGGTGAGCAAGCAGTTCACGGCAGCGGCGATCCTGCTGCTGGTCGAGGACGGCAAGGTCTCGCTGGATGATCCGGTCGGGAAGTACGTCCCTGGCCTGACCGAGGGCGACAGGATCACACTGCGCCAAGTGCTGTCGCACACCGCCGGCTATCGCGACTACTGGCCGCAGGACTTCGTGTTCGAGGCCATGCGCGGTCAGACCACGCCGCAAAAGATTCTCGACGGCTGGGCGCGCATCCCGCTGGACTATCCGCCCGGGGAGCAGTGGCGCTATTCCAACACCGGCTTCGTGATCGCCGGCCTCGTGGTCGAGAAGGTCTCCGGCGAGCCGTTGTTTTCCTTCCTCAAGCGCCGGATCTTCGATCCGCTGGGCATGGCCGGCGTCACCGAGGACGACACCCAGGCGCTGTCGCCGCCCGACGCCGGCCACTACACCCGCTATGGCCTGGGGCCCGTGGTGCTGGCCGACAAGGAGGGGCCGGGCTGGCTGTTCGGCGCGGCCGAGCTGGCCATGTCGCCGTCGGACCTGGCGCGCTGGAACCGGGCGGTGATCCGCCGGCAGCTGCTGAAACCCGCTTCGTGGGAGGCCATGACCACCTCGGTGGACCTGTCGGGCGGCGTCCCGGCCGGCTATGGCCTGGGCGTATCGGTCAAGGTGCGCGACGGGGTCACCACGATCAGCCACGGCGGCATGCTGTCGGGCGTGCTGACCAGCAACACCGTCTGGCCGGCCGAGAAGCGGGCCGTTACCGTCGTCGCCAACGCCGACTTCGGCGAACCGCAGACCGCCATCTCCCAGCGCATCGCCTTCCTGCTGCGGCCCTCGACCGGGCCGGCGGCGACGGCGCGGACGCTGGTCGGCCAGCTGCAGGCGGGCGCCCTCGACCCCGCCCTGCTGACCGCCAACGGCAAGGCCTGGTTCACGCCGGCGCGCCAGGCCGACTTCAAGACCAGCCTGGCCCCGCTTGGACCGTTGCGCATGCTCGACGGCCAGGGCGTCCAAGTCCGCGGCGGCATGACCTGGCATGGTTTCGACGCGGCCTTCGGAGCGCGGACCCTCTCGGTGTCGATGCGACTGACGCCGGACGGCAAGGTCGAGCAGTTCCTGATCGGGCCGAAGGCGGGCTGACAGCAGAGCAAGCAGGGGGCGGCGATGAGTGACGTGTTCGAGGGCTTCGAGCGGTTCGAATTCGACGACGGTCGCTGGAGCCGCTCGGTCTGGCGGATGGGCACGGGGCCGGCGGTGATCGTCGTCCACGAGATTCCCGGCCTGCATCCGGGCGTGCTGGCGTTCGCCCGCGAGGTGGCGGCCAGCGGCATGACCGTCTTCTGCCCCAGCCTGTTCGGCGAGCCGGGCCGGCCGGTCAGCCGCGGCTACGGCGCGGCCTCGTCGCTGCAGATCGCCTGCGTGCGGCGCGAGTTCAACCTGTGGCGCGGCGGCAGGTCGAGCCCGATCGTCGACTGGCTGCGGGCCCTGGCCCGGCAGGTCCACGCCGAATGCGGCGGCAAGGGCGTCGGCGCGGTGGGCATGTGCGTCACCGGCGGCTTCGCCCTGGCGATGATGACCGAGCCCAGCGTCGTGGCGCCGGTGCTGTCGCAGCCCTCGCTGCCGGTGACGGCCAAGGGCGACCTCGACCTGTCGGACGAGGAGCTAGCCTGCGCCAGGCGGCGGTTCGAGGCCGAGGACCTGTCGCTGATCGCCCTGCGCTACAAGAGCGACTGGCACGTGCAGGGCGGGCGCTTTTCGCGGCTGAAGGCCGAGTTCGGCGAGCGGGCCGAACTGATCGAGCTCGAGGACGCCGACGCCAACGGCTATCGCGTGATCCCGCCGCATTCGGTGCTGACCCTGCACCTCGATCGGGATCGTCCTGACGGGGCGGGGATGGCGGCGGCGCGGCGGGTGATCGCGTTCTTCAGGGAGCGGACGGGGGCTTGAGGCCGAACCCTCTCCTGGAAGGGGAGGGGCGTTCCGCTGGACTTTTCCACGTTACGCGCCTAGACACCGCGCCTTCGATTTTCCCCCGCGCTACCGGCGTTCGATCCGCCGGCCGGGCTGCAAAGGCTATCCGCGCCATGAAGCGCCATTCCGACAAACCCAAGAGCGGGCCCACCGGTCCGTCGCAACGCCAGCTCCGCGCCGGCGAACTGATCCGCCACGCCCTGGTCGACATCCTCCGCGAGGAGGAGCTGCAGGACGAGGCCCTGACGGGCGTCACCATCACCGTCTCCGAAGTGCGGATGAGCCCCGACCTGCGGCACGCCGTCTGCTTCGTCGAGCCGCTGGGCGCGGGCCTGGCCGGCGCCGGCCAGAACGTCGACGAGATCATCAAGGGCCTGAACCGCGTGTCCAAGTTCCTGCGCGGGCGCCTGGGGCGGTCGATCGACATGAAGTTCACGCCGGACCTGAAGTTCCTTCACGACGAGAGCTTCGGCACGGCCGCCTACATGGACAAACTGTTCCTCGATCCGCGCGTGCGCCAGGATACCGAGCGCCGCCTGTCCGACGTGCTGGACGAAGGCGAGGGCGACTGAGCCATGGCGCGCCGCAAGAAGGGTGACGCCGTCTCGGGCTGGGTGTGCCTGGACAAGCCCTACGACCTGACCTCGACCAGCGCGGTCTCCCGCGTGCGCCGGGCGTTCAACGCCCAGAAGGCCGGCCACGCCGGCACGCTGGATCCGCTGGCCACGGGCATCCTGCCGCTGGCCCTGGGCGAGGCGACCAAGACCGTTCCGTTCCTGATGGACGCCGACAAGGCCTATCGCTTCACCATCGCCTGGGGCCGCTCGACCACCACCCTCGATCGCGAGGGCGAGACCACCGGCGAGAGCGACGTGCGCCCCGCGATCGAGGCGATCGAGGCCGCCCTGCCGGCCTTCGTCGGCGAGGTCGACCAGGTGCCGCCGAACTTCTCGGCCATCAAGGTCGACGGCGAGCGGGCCTACGACCTGGCCCGCGACGGGGTGGAGTTCGAGCTCGCGACCCGCAAGGTGACCATCCATGCCCTGCGCGTGCTGTCGGTTCCCGACGCCGACCACGTGGAGCTGGAGATGGAATGCGGCAAGGGCACCTACGTGCGCGCCGTGGTCCGCGATCTGGCGGCCGCGCTCGGCGCCTGTGGACATGTCAGCCAGCTTCGCCGAACGCGGGTGGGCCAGTTCTCCGAGCAGACGGCGATAAGTCTGGAAACTCTAGAGAATTTGAGCTATGAGGCCCGACTGTCGGAGGCATTGCTTCCGGTCGAGACCGCGCTGGACGACATCCCGGCGTTGGCCGTGACCGACGAAGACGCCTTCCGGCTTGCGCAAGGACGCGCCATCGTTCTGCTACCCAGGCAGGTGGAGACGCTGAAAGCCGAGCTTACGCCCGGCGATCGCACCGTTTCCGCCATGTCCGGAGAACGCCTGGTGGCCTTGTGCGAGATGCGCGCCGGAAAGCTCAATCCGGTGCGGGTCTTCCAACTCACCTGAGCGGAGACAACCCGATGTCGATCACTGCCGAGCGCAAGAGCGCTCTTATCGCCGAGCACGCCCGCACCGAGGGTGACACCGGCAGCGCCGAAGTCCAGGTCGCGATCCTCTCGGAGCGCATCTCGAACCTGACCGAGCACTTCAAGACCCACAAGAAGGACAACCACAGCCGTCGTGGCCTGCTGAAGCTGGTTTCCCAGCGTCGCCGTCTCCTCGACCACCTGAAGAAGTCCGACGAAGGCCGTTACGCGGCTCTCATCGAGAAGCTGGGTCTGCGCCGCTAAGGCGCATTTCCGCCGCCTTACCCCGGTAAGGCGGCGGAACGCTATCTAGGGTCTGCCGCGCCGAGACAGGCCGGGGCGGAAGATCCAAGGGTTCGCTCACAGTTGGAGCGGCGCCCCGTACGTCCGAGGGTTCACGTCCTCAAACCCCTGCCTGTCGCATTAGGATGAGGATCATCGGCCCGGCTTCCGTTAGCCGTCCGGCCCCTGTCCACCCCCGACGGGAATCCGCCCGCGGGAACCGAAAGACGAAAAATGTTCGATATCAAGCGCAAGACGATCGAGTGGGGCGGCAAGACGCTGGTCCTCGAAACCGGTCGCATCGCCCGTCAAGCCGACGGCGCCGTTCTGGCCACCATGGGCGAAACCGTCGTCCTGGCCACCGCCGTGTTCGCCAAGAAGGCGAAGCCCGGCCAAGATTTCTTCCCGCTGACGGTCAACTACCAGGAAAAGACCTTCGCGGCCGGCAAGATCCCGGGCGGCTACTTCAAGCGTGAAGGCCGTCCGTCGGAAAAGGAGACCCTGGTCTCCCGCCTGATCGACCGTCCGATCCGCCCGCTGTTCGTCAAGGGCTTCAAGAACGAAGTCCAGGTCGTCGTCACCGTGCTGCAGCACGACCTCGAGAACGACCCCGACATCCTGGGCATGGTCGCCGCCTCGGCCGCCCTGACCCTGTCGGGCGCCCCGTTCATGGGCCCGATCGGCGCGGCCCGCGTCGGCTGGGTGAACGGTGAGTACGTGCTGAACCCGACGCTCGACGAGCTGAAGGAAAGCGCCATGGACCTGGTCGTGGCCGGCACCGCCGACGCCGTGATGATGGTCGAAAGCGAAATCAAGGAACTCTCGGAAGAGATCGTCCTGGGCGGCGTCAACTTCGCCCACCAGCAGATGCAGGCCGTGATCGACGCGATCATCGACCTGGCCGAGCACGCCGCCAAGGAGCCCTTCGACTTCCAGCCGGAAGACACCGACGCCCTGAAGGCCGAAGTGAAGAAGGCCGTCGGCGCCGACCTGGCCGCCGCCTACAAGATCCAGACCAAGGCCGACCGCGTCGCCGCCCTCGGCGCCGCCAAGACCAAGGCCATCGAGACCTTCGCCAAGAGCGACACCAATCCGGCCGGCATCGATCCGCTGAAGCTGGTCTCGGTGTTCAAGGAGCTCGAAGCCGACATCGTCCGTCGCTCGATCCTCGACACCGGCATCCGCATCGACGGCCGCACCGTCGACAAGGTCCGTCCGATCCTGGGCGAAGTCGGCATCCTGCCGCGCACCCACGGCAGCGCCCTGTTCACCCGCGGCGAGACGCAAGCCATCGTCGTGGCCACCCTGGGCACCGGCGACGACGAGCAGTTCATCGACGCCCTGGAAGGCACCTACAAGGAATCCTTCCTGCTGCACTACAACTTCCCCCCCTACTCGGTGGGTGAGACCGGCCGCATGGGTTCGCCGGGCCGTCGCGAAATCGGTCACGGCAAGCTGGCCTGGCGCGCCCTGCGCCCGATGCTGCCGGCCAAGGAAGACTTCCCCTACACCATCCGTCTGGTCTCCGAGATCACCGAGTCGAACGGCTCGTCCTCGATGGCCACGGTCTGCGGTTCGTCGCTGGCCATGATGGACGCCGGCGTTCCGCTGGTGCGTCCGGTGTCGGGCATCGCCATGGGCCTGATCCTCGAAAAGGACGGCTTCGCCGTTCTGTCCGACATTCTGGGTGACGAAGATCACCTGGGCGACATGGACTTCAAGGTCGCCGGCACCAGCGAAGGCCTGACCTCGCTGCAGATGGACATCAAGATCGCCGGCATCACGCCCGCGATCATGGAGCAGGCCCTGGCCCAGGCCAAGGACGGCCGCGCGCACATCCTCGGCGAGATGAACAAGGCCATGGAAGCGCCGCGTGAAGACGTCGGCGAGTTCGCTCCGAAGATCGAGACCATCACCATCCCGACCGACAAGATCCGTGAAGTGATCGGCACCGGCGGCAAGGTGATCCGCGAGATCGTCGCCACCACCGGCGCCAAGGTCGACATCAACGACGAAGGCACCGTGAAGGTCTCGGCCTCGGACGGCGCCAAGATCAAGGCCGCGATCGACTGGATCAAGTCGATCACGCAGGAAGCTGAAGTCGGCGCGATCTACGACGGCAAGGTCGTCAAGGTCGTCGATTTCGGTGCCTTCGTGAACTTCTTCGGCGCCAAGGACGGCCTCGTCCACGTCAGCCAGATCAGCAACGAACGCGTCGCCAAGCCGTCGGACGTGCTGAAGGAAGGCCAGATGGTCAAGGTCAAGCTCCTGGGCTTCGACGACCGCGGCAAGACCAAGCTGTCGATGAAGGTCGTCGACCAGACGACGGGTGAAGACCTGTCGAAGAAGGCCGAAGTGACCCCGGAGGAAGCCGTCAACACCTGATGACGGCTTTCAGGGCGACCTGAAAAAGCAGCGGGCGGCTCCGAGAGGGGCCGCCCGTTTTGCGTTCCGGCATCCTTTGTGTTCCCCGCCCCGTCGAGGGGGACGGGACTTCTCGCCTAGAACCCCGCCGTCACCGTCGCCACGACCGTGTCGCCGGCGCGGTCGCTGCCGACATAGGTCAGGCCCAGCTCCAGGGCCTTGATCTTGCGCGTCGCGCCCAGGGACCAGTCCCACTTGCCATCGGGGGCGAAGGCGCCGTGCTCGCGGCCGAGCTGGGCGGTGACGCTCACCGGCGCCTTGGGCGAGGTCCAGGCGGCGCGGGCGTAGCCATAGCGGTTGTCCTGGCCGCCCAGGGCGTCCTGCTCCGGCGACCAGGCCGCGCCGACCGCCCAGGTCCAGTCGCCGGCCGCATGGGCGGCCGAGACCGGAAACTCCCAGTAATCGACGCCCTTGCCGCCCGGATAGCCGTAGCGCGCGGCCGAGACGTCGAGGGTCAAGCCGCCCGCCGCGCCCGTCCAGCCGACGGCGGCGTCGAGTTCGGTGTCGGCGCCGCCGTAGTCGGCGATGGTCGAGCCCCAGACCCAGCCATAAAGGCCATTGCCGGCCGAGGCCGTCACGCCGCCCTGCAGGGCCGGCTCGCGGTCCGAGAAGGTCACGCCCCGGAACCGGTAGTCCGAGACGATCCCGAGCTTGTAGCTCAGGGTCACGGGCTCGGCGGCCTGGGCCAGGACGGGAACGAGGGCGGCGAGGGCCGCGCCGGCGAGAAGGGTGCGCATCGAAAGCTCCGGATCGAGCCGATGCAGTGCCGCCCAGACCTTCACCGAAGCGCTTAAGCGTGAGGAAAAACAGCGCCTTGCGGCCATCGGTCGCACTTAACGAAACGCTAGCCGCAAATCCCCTAGGCCGGGGACGTGGTGCACAATCCCCTTTCCCTCGAAGCCCGCCGGCTCAATGCGATCCACTGGATCGTCGGGTCGGCCGCGGTGCTGGTCGCGGTGTCGATCCTCGGCGCCCTGGCGCTGATGCTGCTGGCCGCCCGCTCCCTCGATCATATCGAGACCCTGGACGAGCGGGCCCTGGTCGAGCGCACCGTGCAGCGCACGCTGGAGCGCATGACCCGTGAGCTGACCTCGGCCACGGTCTGGGATGACGCCTACGCCGCGACGGCGGGCGAGGTGGACGCGGCCTGGGCCGACGTCAATTTCGGCGACTACTACCATCGCTACTTCGGTCACGACCTGACCTTCGCGGTCCGGCGCGGCGCGGTGATCTACGCCTCCTCGGAAGGCGCGCGGGCGCCGGCGGCCAGGATCGAGGCGCTGCGCTCCGCGACGGCGCCGATGATCGACGAGGTCGCCGCCCGCGCGGCGGCCGCCCGCCGGGCGGGACGGATCAATCTGGAGGGGGTCTCGACGGCCTCGGGTCTCTTCCAGGCGGCCGACGGGATCTATCTGGTCGCCGCCAGCGACGTGATCGTCGAGCACGCGGACCTGGCGCGGACGCAGCCGACCGAACCGGTCGTCGTGCTCACCGCCCGGCGCGTCGACGCGAGGTTCATCCAGGGCATGCGCGGCGATCTGGGCGTCGACGGGCTGGCGCTGACGACGCGGGCCCGGCCAAGCCAGCCGCATGTCGAACTGCGCGACCGCGCCGGGCGACGGGTCGGCGCCCTGGCCTGGCCGGCGCGGGATCCGGGCATGTCGCTGCTGCTGCGGGCTGCGCCGTGGATCGGCGCGATGTTCCTGCTGCTGCTGGCCGCCAGCCTGGTGCTGTTCGTCTGGCTGTCGCGCGTGGTGGCCTCGCTGTCGGCCAAGCGCCAGGCCCTGGTCGTGGCCAAGGAGCAGGCCGAGGCGGCCAATGTCGCCAAGACCCAGTTCCTGGCCAATATGAGCCACGAGATCCGCACGCCGCTGAACGGCGTCCTGGGCATGACCCAGATCATGGCGTTGGGCGAGCTGCCGCCGGTCCAGCGCGAGCGCCTGGCCATCGTCGAGGAGTCGTCGCGGGCGCTTCTGGCCCTGCTGAGCAACGTGCTCGACATGGCCCGGCTGGAGGCGGGGGCGGTGGGCCTGCGCGAGGAGGTCTTCGTCGTCGAGGACCTGGTCGAGGCCAGCTGCGCGATCTTTTCGGGCGCCGCCGCCAGCGGCGGGATCGCCCTGGGCTGGGACGTCGCCGAGGACGCCCGGGGGCGCTGGCGGGGCGATCCGATGCGGCTGCGCCAGGTGTTCGGCAACCTGGTGGCCAATGCGGTCAAGTTCACCGAGGTCGGTTCGGTCAGGGTCTCGGCGGCGCGCAGCGCGCGCGGACTGGCGTTCGAGATCGCCGACACGGGCGTCGGCGTCGCGGCGAGCGACCTGCCGCGGCTGTTCGGGACCTTCTCCCAGCTCGACGACTCCTCGACACGGTCTCATGGCGGATCGGGCCTTGGCCTGGCGATCTGCCGCGAACTGGTCGAGCTGATGGGCGGCGCGATCAGCGTCGACAGCGCGCCTGGCGCCGGCTCGACGTTCCGCTTCGACGTGCCGCTGACGCGCGCCTAGGCCCGCCCGGCCTGGGCCGACAGGTGGTCGGCCGTGATGCCGATCTTGGCCAGGGCGCGGGTCCACTTGCTTTCGTGGTCGTCGCCGAACAGCAGGGTCTCGTCGGCGTCGCAGATGAGCCAGACGTTGTCGCGCAGCTCCTGCTCGAGCTGGCCGGGGCCCCAGCCGGAATAGCCCAGCGCCAGGATCGCCCGGCGGGGGCGGTGGATGCGGCTGCCCAGGGCGTCCAGCGCGTCGCGGGTGACGGTCAGGGCCAGGCCGTCGGCCACCGGCGAGGTGGAGTCCGGCGAGACGTAGTCGTCGGTGTGCAGCACGAAGCCGCGTTCGCGCTCGACCGGGCCGCCCAGCATGACCAGGTCGCTGGGCGCGCGGACCTCGGGTTCCACGCCCAGCTTGTCGAGCAGCTCGTACACCGTCAGGCCCTCGACCGGGCGGTTGACCGCCAGGCCCATGGCCTGCTCGTCGTCGTGCGAGCACAGATAGACCACGGCGCGCTCGAAGCGCGGGTCCTCGATGCCGGGCATGGCCACCAGGAGCCGGCCGGTCAGGAATTGGCCCTCGCCGTCGAGGGGAGCGGTCTCGGGAGCGTCCATCTGTTGAGGATCGGCACACAACGCGTCGGTTTCAAGTCAAACCACGTTATTGGCGAACCGATCCGGACGCTTTATCTCCGGACGGCCCTTTCAGCACAGGATCACACCATGGCGATCAAGGTTGGCGACACGCTTCCGGCGGCCACGTTCATGACCAGCACGGCCGAAGGCCCGGCGCCGGTCACTTCCGACGACCTCTTCAAGGGCAAGACCGTCGCCCTCTTCGCCGTCCCCGGCGCATTCACCCCCACCTGCTCGGCCAAGCACCTGCCGGGCTTTAAGGAAAAGGCCGCCGACCTGAAGGCCAAGGGCGTCGACACGATCGCCTGCGTCTCGGTCAACGACGTCTTCGTGATGAAGGCCTGGGGCGCCGACCAGGGCATCGCCGACGAAGTGGTGCTGCTGGCCGACGGCAATGGCGACTTCACCCGCGCCATCGGCCTGGATTTCGACGGCAGCAAGTTCGGCATGGGCTCGCGCTCGCAGCGCTACTCGCTGATCGCCAAGGACGGCGTCGTCACGACCCTGAACGTCGAGGAAGCCGGCGAATTCAAGGTGTCGTCGGCCGACTACATGCTGGGCCAGCTGTAGGCAGCCGGCAATCTCGTTGTCATCCCGGCCCCGCGGTCGGGATGACGGCCATCTGTCTAGGCCGAGATCGCGTGCAGCTCGGCGGCATGCGACCGCAGCCAGGCCCGGTGCGGCGACGGATCGCCGATCAGGGTCTCGCACAGCGCCCAGAAGCGCGGGCCGTGATTGGCCTCGATCAGGTGGGCGCATTCGTGGGCGACGACGTAGTCGGCCACGGCCGCCGGCGCCAGCACCAGCCGCCAGCTGTAGCGGATCGCCGCCGGCGCGCCCGGCCTGGCCGGGCGGCAAGAGCCCCAGCGCGCCTTGGGATCGGCCACCGCCACCGACGGCATCGGCCGTCCCAGACGTCCGGCGTGATGGGCGGTCCGCTCGGTCAGGATCTCCAGCGCCCGGTGCTTGACCAGCCGCAGGATCTTCAGGGACCAGTTGGCGTCGTCGGGCGCGATCAGCGCGTCTTCGGTCATCCGCGCCCGGCCAGGACCGATCTCGAGCCGGTAGGCCTTGCCCCAGATCTTCAGCACGCCGCCGGGCTCGATCACCTGTCGGCCGGGCAGGGCGGCCAGCTGCAGGCTCATCCAGCCGGCCTTCTCGTGGGCGAAGGCCACCGCCTCGGTCAGGCGGCGTGCGTTGGGGGCAATGGCGACGATCTCGGACTTGGCCCGGTCGACCCGCAGCGACACGCGGCGGGCCCGGCCGTCCACCTTCAGGCGCACGGCGCAGCGTTCGATCTCCAGCCGGTCGCCGTCGGCGAAGCGTTTGGGAGCGGCTTTCGGCTGCGGGCGGAAGAGGTTCATCGCTCCCTAGATCGCCCCGCTCGCGGCGGCGCGCAAGGGCCCGAGCGTCGCCGTTGACCGACGAGGCCGCGCGGATCTACCCTGAAGATAACATCGATATGCAAACAATCTGGAGGCGAGCCGTGGCTGTACCGTTGAAGGTTCCCACGCGTAGCGAGCGCAGCCCCGCCCTGGCGGCCGCCATACGAAGCCATGCCCGCACGGGCGCGCCGTTCGCCGCCGGTCACGAGGCCCTGGCCGCGCTCAGCGCCTGGATCTACCGCTCGTTCCACAACCCCTCCGACCAAGCCACCGCGCCGCCGTGGCTGGCCGACCTGGGCCTGACCGCGCCGGTTCCCGCCGCCAACGACCGGTCCAACGGCTATGACGCCTTCGCCTTCTACGCGCCCGGTCCGGCCGAGCTGGTCGTCGTCAATCGTGGCACCGACAGCGAACTGGACTGGCTGCTGAACTTCAAGACCGCTGTGCTGACCGACACCAGGACGGTCGTCGCCGCCCTCGACTACGCGCTGGCCGCTCATGCCGCCCTGGTCGCGCGCGGGGTGGCCGTACGGCGTGTGACCTTCACCGGCCACTCGCTGGGCGGGGCCATGGCCGAGGCCCAGGCCGCGTTGTTCCGCGTCGCCGCCGGCCTGCCCGATCACCTGCCGATCGCCTGTACGGGCTTCGCCTCGGCGCCGTTCGCCGGCGCCATCCGCGCGGTGGCGGCCGCCCGTGGGCTAGGGGCGCTCGACGCCCAGGCGATCGCCGCCAGTCGCCACTACATCCGACCCAACGATCCGATCCACGGGACCGAGATCGCCGGAACGCGCCTGGCCCGGGTGATCGCCGACGACCTCAATCTCTATGGGGTAACCCGCCAAAGGCACGGGACGGGGCCGTCCAGCTTCGAGACCTACACCCTGATCGGCAATCCGATCGCCCACGACTCCTTCCTGTACTTCCATTTCTGGAACAGGGCGGGAGAGTTTCACCTCGTGCGGCACTTCAAGGGCGTCTTCCACCTGTGGAACGAGGCCGCGCCCGAACGCCTGTCGCTGGGACGCAGCCTGCCGCCGGTGTTCGCCTAGGCCTTCTTGCCGGCGAAGTTGGGGTCGGTGCGCAGGATGAAGTCGCGAACCTTGGGATAGATCTCCTCGCGGAACCGACGGCCGTTGAACACCCCGTAATGGCCCACGCCCGGCTGGACGTAGTCTTCCTTCAGCTCGGCGGGGATGTTGACGCACAGGTCGTGGGCGGCCTGGGTCTGGCCGATGCCGGAGATGTCGTCCTTTTCGCCCTCGACGGTCATCAGGCCGATGTCGGTGATCGCCTCGGGGCGCACCATCCGGCCGCGATGCATCAGCTCGCCCTTGGGCAGCAGGTGGCGCTGGAAGACGATGTCGATGGTCTGGAGATAGAACTCCTCGGTCAGATCCAGCACCGACAGGTACTCGTCGTAGAACTCCAGGTGCTTGTCGGCCCCGTCGCCGTCGCCCTCGACCAGGCTGTTGAAGTAGCGACGGTGGGCTTCCTGGTGCTTGTCGGCGTTCATGCTCATGAAGCTGGCCAGCTGCACGAAGCCCGGATAGACGCGCCGGCCCATGCCCGGATAGGGCGCGGGCACGGTGTAGATCATGTTGGACTGGAACCAGGTGAAGGGCTTCTCCTCCGCCAGGTTGTTGGTCACGGTCGGCGACAGGCGCGCGTCGATCGGCGAGCCCATGAAGGTCATGCTGGCGGGGCGCGACGGGTCGCCGTCCTCGGCCATCAGGGCGGCGGCGGCCAGCACCGGCGGTCCGGGCTGGCAGACGGCCAGCACGTTGGGGCGCGGGCCCAGCACCCGCAGCATGTCGCGGATGTGGTCGATGTAGTCGTGGAAGTCGAAGCGGCCCTGCAGGACCGAGACCTCGCGCGCATTGATCCAGTCGACGATGAACACGGCGTGGTTGGGCAGGAAGGCCTCGACCGTGCCGCGCAGCAGCGTGGCGTAGTGGCCCGACAGCGGCGCGACGATCAGCACGGCGGGATCGAGGTCGAAGCGGCCGGCCCGGCGCATGTCCGACATGTCGCGGTCGAACTGGATCAGGCGGGCCCAGGGGCTCTGCCAGACCACGGTGGGGCGCACGCGCACGTCGACGTCGTTGATCCTGACGCTGTCGATGCGCCAGTCGGGCTTGCCGTAGCGGCGGGTGACGTTGGAGAACAGGTCCGCGCCGGCATAGAGCCGCCGGCCGAGTTCGGTATTGGCGGCCGGGTTCAGCGGCGAGCCCCAGAAGTCCCGGGCCGCGCGGGCCGCAAGGCGCATGGGGGTCGAGGCGTAGAAGCTCGCTTCGTGCAGGGCGTACAGCATGCCGTCTCCAGCGATTGTGCGCTGCAGCATAACACGCCGGCCGTTAAGAAGGTACAGCCCTGAGGTGACCTAACGGCGCCGCAACGCAAAAAATGGGCTTCTACTTGCCTTCCATCGCCGCCTTCAGCTGGCGGGCGATCTCCTCGGGCGGGCTGCTGTAGGCGATGACGCGGTCGAAGCGGCCCTTGGGGTCGATGACGTAGATCGCCGTGGAGTGGTCGATGCTGTAGTCGGGACCGTCGCCGACCTTGCCGGCATAGGCGCGATAGGTCTTCACGGCGGCGTCGACCTGGGCCTGGGTCCCGGTCAGGCCGACGATGTTCTTGGGCAGGTGGCCGGCGGTCAGGTAGGTCTTCATCTGGGCCGGGGTGTCGCGGGCCGGGTCGACCGAGATCATCACGATCTGCAGGTCCTTGGCCTTGGGACCCAGCTGGTCGCTGGCGGTCGCCAGGGCCTGCAGCGTGCCGGGGCAGACGTCGGGGCAGTAGGTGAAGCCGAAGAACATCGCGCTCCACTTGCCCTTCAGCACGCTCTCGTCCGTCGGCTTGCCGTCGTAGTCGACCAGCTGGAACGGTCCGCCGACCGCCGCGGGCTTGGGCGCGGCGCGGAAGACGCCGCTCTGGACGATCAGCGCGCCGGCCACGAGAACGCCCACGATGCACACGGCCAGGACCATCAGGCGGTTGCGGTTCATGGGGTTACATCCTTTGGGGCTCGCCAGATCGAAATTTCTGGCCTTAATGTGGCGTCATGGCCGACGCTTCGTTCAAGGACGCGCCGAAGAAACCATCACCCGGCGGGCTCGATAGGCCCGACGGCGCGGGCGCGCAAGACAGCGACGACTGGTCCTGGGCGGGCCCCGGGCTTCGCCAGGGACGCCTGCGCGTGCGAACGCTGATCGCCCAACGCTGGCTGACGGTGGCGGGCCAGTCGGTGACGGTGCTGTTCTGCGGCCTCGTCCTCGACCGGCAGATTCCCTACGCCCTGTGCTTCTCGCTGATCGCCCTGTCGGCCTGGCTGAACGTGCTGATCGGCCTGGCCTCGACGGGCCAGCGGCTGGCCCGCGACGTCGAGGCCACCGCCCAGATCGCCTTCGACATCCTGCAGCTGTCGGGGATGCTGTACCTGACCGGCGGGGTCTACAATCCGTTCTCCCTGCTGCTGATCGCGCCCGTCACCCTGGCGGCCGCCACCTTGCCGGCGCGCTACGCCCTCGGCCTTGGGGTGCTGGCGGTCATCGCCTCCGTCGTGCTGGCCTTCCTGTACATGCCGCTGCCCGTGGTCGCCGGCGCAAGTCCGCCCAGGCCCGAGGCCTCGCTGATGGCCGGCATCGTCGCGGCGAGGGTCCTCGGCATCGTCGTCACCGGCCTCTACGCCTGGCAGGCGGCGACGGAGTCGGCCCGCATGGAGCTGGCCCTCAACGTCACCGAGACGGTGCTGGCCCGCGAACAGCGCCTGTCGGCCCTGGGCGCCCTGGCCGCCGCCGCCGCGCACGAACTGGGCACGCCGCTGGCCACCATCTCGGTGGTCGCCCGCGAAATGGCGCGCGGCGCCCCCGACGAGCAGACCCGCGAGGACGCCGAGCTGCTGATCGGCCAGGCCGCCCGCTGCCGCGAGATCCTGCAGCGCCTGACAGAAATGCCCGAGGCCCAGGACGCCGTCCACGAGCGCATGAGCCTGACCCAGCTGGTGCACGAGATCATCGAGCCGCACATGATCCACGGCGTGCGGGTCGAAGCGGTGGTCAACGGCCCTTCGGGGAAGTCGGCGCCCGACGTCTGGCGGCGGGCCGAGGTGATCCACGCCCTGACCTCGATCGTCGAGAACGCCGTCGACTTCGCGCGTTCCGAGGTGATCGTGGTCGCCCGCTTCGACCCGCGCTCGATCCTGATCGAGGTGCGCGACGACGGGCCCGGCTTCTCACCCGAGGTGCTGGCCAAGCTGGGCGAGCCCTACGTGACCTCGCGTCCGGGGGCGGAAGGGTCGCGCACCGGGCACATCGGCATGGGCCTTGGCTTCTTCATCGCCAAGACTCTCCTGGAACGGACCGGCGCCGCCGTGGATTTCAGGAACGGCAGGCGCGGCGGCGCCGTGGTCGCGGCCCGTTGGCCACGCCCGGCGATGGAAGCTCCCGGCTTCATCGGGGTTTGAGTACGAAAGACTTGCGAAGTTTTGCAAGTCGTAGACAAGATGGCGATACGACACCCGGTTGAGTAATGGCGCGGGGAGGCGCTGAGTTGATGGCGGATATCGGAGAACTGGTCGCGGCCCTGCCGGACAAGTCCTTGCTTCTGCTCGACGACGATGCGCCCCTGCGCACCCGTCTAGGCCGAGCTTTGGAACAGCGTGGGTTCGAGGTGACGTTGTGCGCTTCGGTGGCCGAGGCGATCGGTTCGCTGAAGAGCCAGGCGCCGGCCCACGCGGTGCTCGACATGCGGCTCGAGGACGGCTCGGGCCTGAAGGTGGTCGAGGCCGTGCGCGACGCCCGCGCCGACGCCAAGATCATCATGCTGACCGGCTACGGCAACATCGCCACGGCGGTGGCGGCGGTTAAGGCCGGCGTCGTCGACTATCTCTCCAAGCCGGCCGACGCCGACGACGTGGCCCGCGCCCTGCTGGCCGCCAAGGACGCCGCCCCGGCCCCGCCGGAAAACCCGATGAGCGCCGACCGCGTGCGCTGGGAGCACATCCAGCGCGTCTACGAGATGTGCGGCCACAACGTCTCCGAAACGGCCCGTCGCCTCAACATGCACCGCCGCACGCTGCAGCGGATCCTGGCCAAGCGGGCGCCGCGGTAAACCCCCTCAGTCGCTTCGCGACAGCTCCCCCCGGCGGGGGAGCATCAATCCTGCCCCTCTGGGGGAGGCAGCCCGAAGGGCCGGAGGGGGGCCGTTTTCAGCTTCCGCGAAGCTGGACGGCCCTGGTCCCTCCCCTTTCCGCCGGCTGCGCCGAGGCCTCTCCCACAGGGAGAGGACCTCGATCCTCACATCGCCGAGATGCCGCCGTCGAGCTTCAGCTCGGCGCCGGTCATGAACTTGCTCTCGTCACTGGCCAGGTAGAGCACCGCGTTGGCGATGTCGTCGGGCTCGCCGATGTGGCCCAGCGGGATCTGCCGGCCGAGCTTGGCGTGCGCCTCCTCCTTGCCCAGCCGCTGGCTCAGCGGGTCCAGGATCGGGGTGTCGATGAAGGTCGGGTGGATCGAGTTCGAGCGGATGTCGAGCCCGAGCTTGGCGCAGTAGAGCGCGATGTTCTTGGACAGCAGCCAGACCCCCGCCTTGGAGGCGTTGTAGGCCGGCGAGTTGTGGTTGGCGATCAGGCCGGCGATCGAGCTGATGTTGACGATCGAGCCGGGCTGGTGGCCCCGCATGTGGGTCAGGGCGTGCTTGGCCCCCAGGAAGACGCTGTCGACATTGATCGACATGATCCTCTTCCAGAGGTCGAACTCCATCTGCTCCAGCGGCTTGTCGCCGGCCACGCCGGCGTTGTTGACCAGCACCGAGATGCCGCCCATGTCGGCCGCAGCCGCTTCCAGCGCCGCGACCCACTGGTCTTCCTGGGTGACGTCGAGGGCGTAGGCGAAGGCCGTGCCGGCGCCGTGGGCGGCGTTGATCTGCGCCGCCACGGCCTTGGCCCCGTCGACATTGATGTCGGCCAGGGCGACCTTGGCGCCTTCGGCGGCCAGCTTGCGCGCGGCGGCCGCGCCCAGGCCCTGAGCCGCGCCGGTGATGAAGGCCTTCTTGCCGGCGACCCGGCCCATGGTCTGCGCCATTCGGCGTCCTCCCTGAAATTCAAACGATAGTTTGAACCGGATGCGGGGGGAGGGGAAGGGGTGTTTGCCCGGTCCTACCCCGCGATCGCGTCCATGAACTTCGCCAGCTGCACGTCGCGTTCACTGACGCCGTCACAGTCGTGGGTGGTCAGGGTCACCTCGACGCGGTTGTAGACGTTGAACCATTCGGGGTGATGGTCGCGCTTGTCGGCCTCGATGGCCACGCGGGTCATGAAGCCGAAGGCGGCGTTGAAGTCGGCGAACCGATAGGTCTTCTCGATGGCGTCCTTGCCGTCGGCGCCGGTCCAGCCTTCGAGCTGGGCGAGGGCGGCGGCGGCGCCGATCTTGGCGGGGCGGGTCATGCGGACGGCTCCTGAAACTGCTGGCCTCTTCAGAACGCCAATCCGGTGGCCGCCGCAAGCTCCGCCAGCGCCTGGTCCTCGCCTGAGACCTTGATGGCGACCATGCCCATGGCCGCGGCCGGCTTGCAGTTGACGCCCAGGTCGTCGAGGTAGACGCAGGCCTCGGGCGCGACGACGAGGCGCTCGCACATCATCGCGTAGATGCGCGGATCGGGCTTGCGCACCCCGGCCTTGGAACTTTCGATCAGGGCGTCGAACTGGCTCAGTATCTCGGCCACGGCGGCGGCCTTGTCGGCCGAGGCGGCCTTGTCGGCCGAGGCGGCCATGCCGGCCCCGTGGCCCGCGCCCGGCACGTTGTTGGTGATGCAGCCGACCTTGAACCCCGCCGCCTTGCAGGTTTTCAGCGCCGCCGCCATCCGGGGGCGGACCTCGCCCGACAGCAGGGGCAGCACGTCGCGTCCCGGCACGGCGTGGCCCAGGCGCGTCGATTCCTCCAGGAACAGGGCGTCGAAGGCCGCCGCATCGATCTCGGCCCGCTCGAACCGGGCCCAGGCGTTGGTGTCGGGGTCGATCGCGTTGACGCCGCGCAGGAAGTCGGTCGGCAGGGCGTTGCGCGCCTCGTAGCGGCGGAAGGCCTCGAAGGGCGATGTGGTGAACACGCCGCCGAAGTCCCAGATCACCGCCTCGATCGCCATCGCGCCCACCTGTTCGAACAATTGTTTGATTTCACTCTAGGCGAGGCGAACGGGCAGGAAAAGCCGTCTCGAACAATGGTTAAGCTCGCCTTCATGGCGAAAAAGCGCGCGCGGCTCGCCGGGCTCTGGTCTACTGGCGGCCTGGAGTATCCCCCATGCGCCAACTCGTTCTCATCGCTTTCGCCGCCGGGGTCGCCCTGGCCTCGCCGGTCCTGGCCGGCGACCGCTACGGCCTGGCCGGCGGCCCGCCCGACCGCTCGAACCTGCCGGTCGACCCCGAGATCCTGCCGCCGGACACCCGGCCTGGCGAATGCGTGAACCGCCGCGTCACAGGTCCTGGCGGGGCCTATCGCTGGGAACGGGTGGAGTGCGACGACGGCGAGCGCGGTTGGAGCGACTTCGACCGCTGGAGCTATGGCCGTCCGCCGCTGCGGGTCGACGACCGGGGCGCGCCGCCGCCGCCCGCCTACGATCCGCCGCCTCCGCCGCACCAGGACTACGCGCCCGACCGCTACAGCCGCCGCCACGACGACGGCCCGGCTTATGCGCCGCCCGTCCAGGCGCCGCCGGCCTATGCCCAGAACGGCTATTCGCGTCAGGAAGAGGGCTACGAGTACAGCCGCGAAAGCCGCTTCGACAGCGGCTATGACCGTGACTACGCCGCCTATCCGCCGCCGCCCCAGGGCGGCTACGGCTACGCGACCTGGACCTCGGCTGGCCGCGACGAATACGGTTTCCTGGTCTGGCCGGGCAAGCAGCCGTAGGGCTCTCTACTTCTCCCGTCATTCCCGCCCTCGTGGCGGGAACCCCTGGTTCCGTTCGTACGTGAAGCGCCAGCGGCGTGCTGGGCACGCCGTCCCATACGCCCTTGCGGCTGACAGAGAGGTTCCCGCCACGAGGGCGGGAATGACGGGCGGATGTGGTGGCGTCGTGGCGGCCTAAAGCAGCCGCAGGAACAGCACCCGGGCCGCGCCGTAGTCGCGGGCGTCGAGGGTCTCGAAGGCGTCCAGCACCGGGTCGGGTTCGCCCGCTCCGCGCTCGAACACCACGATCGCGTTCGTGGCCAGCCAGCCGCCGGCGACCAGCTCGGTCAGGGCCTTCTCGCCCATGCCCTTGGCGTAGGGCGGATCCAGGAAGGCGATGTCGAAGGCCGCGCCGGCGCTGGCCGGTCGGGGGCCCAGGTCGGTGGCGTCGCGGCGATGCACGCGTGTCTGGCCGAACAGCCCAAAGGCGTCGATGTTCTGCCGGATCGCGCCGCGCGCGGCCTCGTTGGTCTCGACGAACAGGCAGCTTGCCGCCCCGCGCGAGATCGCTTCCAGGCCCAGGGCGCCGGAGCCCGCGAACACGTCGATCACCCGCGCGCCGTGCAGTTCGGGCGCCCAGGCGGCGTGCTCGAGGATGTTGAACACGGCCTGGCGGGCGCGGTCGGAAGTGGGGCGGGTGGCGTCGCCCGGCGGGGTGGCGATGGCCTTGCCGCGATACTGGCCCGAGACGATGCGCATCAGGCGGCGGCCTCTTCGGCGTCGTCGATCCTGGCGGCCGCGCGGCGGCGCATGAAGCGGCCGCCGGCCACGAAGGCGGCGATGGCCAGGGCCAGGGGGATCAGGCCCCAGATGTGGTTCAGGCTGAACAGGATCAGGCCGCACATCAGGCCGGGCGCGACGGCCGTCCGCGCCAGGGTGAACAGCGCCTCGCCGCGATGGACGCGACCGGCCAGCTCGCCGGCGAAGGCCGCATAGCCCCAGACCACCGACATGGCCACGCCGATCGCGGCGACCAGTCCGACATAGACCAGCGTGGCCTCGCCCGAGGCGTGCTCCCAGAGGAGTTCGGTGGTCAGCGGCAGCAGGGCGACCAGACCCAGCACGACCAGGTTCAGCACGTCGAGCACGCCGTTGGCGCCGCGCAGCCGCGCGAAGATCCGCCGGTGGCTGATCCAGTAGACCCCGATCACGGCGAAGCTGACGGCGTAGGCCCACAGCTTGTGGCCCATCTGTCCGAACAGGTCGGCGACGCCATGCCAGTGCTCGGGCGGATGGATCTCGATGGCCAGCAGGGTGATGGCGATCGCGAAGACCGCATCGGAAAACAGCACCAGACGGTGCAGGTGGCGGTCGGCCGCCTCGTGCTCGGTATTGCTCATGAAACCCCCATCGACAACCGCCGATGTGTGCCGTCATTGCCGCGTGACGGCAAGTCGTGGACCGACATCGCGCGAAACCTCTTTTCCTTCGCCTCGCGCCCCTTTAGCGAGGAAGCGGGTGCTGTGTTGGATTGGGCGGCTGTGTTCGAGGACGTGAGACGTTCGGCGTTTCTGGACGACCTGACGCCGGCTGACCGGCGCATCGGGCGGGTTCTGCTGAGCCTGCCGGTCGGGGTGGTCGCGGCCATCCTCGCCGCGGTGATCGGCGGCGTCTTCGTCATGGCCCTGTTCACCGGCCTGCTGGACGGCGGTTTCGACCAGGCCGTCGCGCTCTTCCAGTCGCTGGCCAATCCCAAGGCCGGCGGTCTGGACCTGATCACCCTGCTGTTCGTGCTGTGCCTGGTGACCGCCACCAACGGCGGCATGGCCGTGGCCTTCACCGGCGTGGCGGCGTTGCTGCACGAGCGTCGCCTGCGCAGCTACCTGACCAGCGCGCCGGCCTATCGCTGGCGCCTGACCCTGCTGGGCCTGGCCCTGTTCGCCCTGACCGTCGGCCCGCTGCTGGCGGCCAGCGCCCGCCTGGACCCCACCGCGCCGCCCACGCCGATCCTGACCCTGACCACCACGCTGGACGGTCGTCTCGTCCACGCCGTCAGCGCCGTGGGCCTGCTGCTGCTGGCCGCCGCGGCCGAGGAGCTGGTGTTCCGCGGCTGGCTGCTGAAGACGACCGCCGCCTTCACCCGCCGGGTGGGCCTGATCCTGCTGATCAACGGCGTGCTCTTCTCGCTGATCCACTTCGATCCCAATCCCGACGCCTTCCTGGTGCGGACGGTCCTGGGGATCGGCCTGGCCTGGGCCACCCTGCGCCTGGGCGGCGTCGAGTTCGCGGTCGGCGCCCACGCGGCCAACAACATCGTCATCCTGCTGTTCCTGCAGCCCATGACCCTGGCGCCCGAGCCGCCGCACCCCTTCCGCTGGGAGGTGCTGCCGATCTCGGCGGTGATGCTGGGGATCTATGTCGGGATGGCCGAGCTGGTGGCCCGCACGCCGCGCCTGTCGCGCTGGGCCGGGGTGGCGACGGCCTAGATCCTGGTCTTCAGGGCTCGTCCGACCAGCGCAGCGGCGGGGCCTGGGCCTTCAGGGCCAGCATCGCCTCGCGCAGGGCGTCCATGAAGGCCGTCCGCTTGCCGGTCCAGGTCACCGGTTCGCCCACCAGCACAGCGCAGTTCAGCGGCACCGGCACGCTGGCGCCCTTGGGCAGCACCCGGCCCGCGCCCTGGATCCACACCGGGATCACCGGAGCGTCGGGGAAGGCCTCGGCCAGGCGGGCGACGCCGCCCTTCAACTGGCCCATGGCGTCGCTCGCGCCGTCGCCGCGCGTGCCTTCGGGGAAGACCAGCACGATCTCGCCGGCCGCCAGGGCGGCGCGGGCCGGGGCCAGCACGTCCTCGCCGTCGCCCGAGGCGGCGCGGCGGCCAGCCTTGCTGCGCGCCACCGGCACGATGCCGATCACGTGGCGCGAGAACCAGCCGATCACCGGGTCGCGCAGGAAATAGTCCGCCGCCGCCGCCGGCCGCAGCTTCGACACCGCCCGCGACGGAAAGATCGACAGCATCAGCAGGGTGTCGACGTGGCTGGCGTGGTTGGCGGCGATGATCGCCGGACCCTTGAGCGGCAGGCGCTCGCGGCCGGAGACGTCGGCGCCGGTCATCAGCACCGCCAGCGGCCGGGCGACGAGCAGGAGCAGGAGGAAGCGGAGCAGGCGCACGCGACGACTAGATCAGAACCGGTCGAGCGCGAACAGCGCCATCAGGTGGAAGTACAGCGGGGCGGTGAAGGTCAGGCTGTCGGCCCGGTCCAGCACCCCGCCATGGCCGGGAATGGCGTGCGAGGTGTCCTTGACGCCGATGTCGCGCTTGATGGCGCTCATGGTCACGTCGCCGGCGAAGCCCGCGGCCGGCAGCACGAAGGCGACGAACGCCAGGCCGTGGCCCGACAGCGGGGTGAACACCGGGCCGACGAACCAGATCAGGGCGGCGGTGGTGATCCAGCCGCCCAGGAAGCCTTCCCAGGTCTTGTTGGGGCTGACGCTGGGCAGGATCTTGCGGCGGCCGAAGAGCTTGCCCCAGACATATTGGGCCACGTCGTTGAACTCGGTGGCCAGCAGCAGGAAGAACACCAGGCCCGCCGGGCCGGCCGGCAGGTGCTCGCTGCTCGGCACGCGCATCAGGAAGGCGACGAAGCCGAGATTGTAGACGCAGGTGACCAGGCCCCAGTGGAAGGTGGCGGCGCTGGCCAGGTAGCCCTTGGTCTGGCCGATCAGGGCCATCAGCGCCGGCAACCCCAGGAACACCCACACCGGGATGAACACCAGGTAGAACATGTAGCGGTCGGCGAAGATGAAGCCGTAGGCGGCCGCCAGGCACAGATAGGCCGCCAGGATCGCCGGCCGGTCCTCGCGCCGGCGCACGGCCAGCGACAGGAACTCGCGCAGGGCCAGGAACGAGATGAAGGCGAAGACGGCGGTGGTGGCCTGCCAGCCCAGCAGCAGTGCGCCGGCCAGCAGCGCCACCATCCCCCACCACGAGACGATGCGCAGCCGCAGCTCCTCGTACGACTTGCCGGGCTTCAGGCGCGGCAGCACGGCGGCGATGGCGCTGGCTACGCCCAGCAGGACCACCACGCCGGCCAGGCCCGCCAGCAGCGGCGCGGGCTGGGCGGCCAGGAAACGGCCTGCGTGTCCGGTCAGATCGCCGACGAAGTCCATGGACGCTCCCGTTCGCACTACTCCCGGTATAGCCTAGTTGGCGACGGTTACGAGCCGGGGAGTTTTTCGCTGATGCCGCGCCTGCTGCGCTCCAGCCTGGTCCACGCCGCCTTCGGCTTTTTGCTGATGGGCGGCTGGACCCTGTGGGCCAACCACGCCCATGGCCTGGTGTGGGGACCCGCCATCGCCCAGGGCCTGTTGTCGGCGGGCCTGACGGCGCTGCTGAAGAAGACGCTGGAGCGTCTGGACGGCCGGTTCTCCGGCTTCGTCGCCCTGGCCCTGCCGCCGGCGATCACCGCCAGCGCCATCCTGGCGACCCTGACCATCGTCCATCGCCTGATCGGCACGCCGGAACTTCTGGCCACCATCGCCTTTCCCTGGACGATGTCGACGCTCTACGCCGTCGCCTACAACGCCCGCCTGGTCGCCGACCGGAGGAAGACCGCGCCATGACCGATGCTCCCGACCTGACCAATCGACGGCCGCTGAAGACGCGGGGCGCGGCCTGGGCCGGACGGCTGGCCGCCGCCATCGCCGGCAAGGGGATCGCCGCCGACGCCATCTCGGGCCTGGGCCTGGCCTTCGCGGTGCTGGGCGCCGCCCTGCTGGCGGCCAGCGGCGGCGTCGAGGGCGGCTGGCGCTCGGCCTGCCTGGTGCTGGGCGCCACCTGCGTGCAGCTGCGGCTGGCCTGCAACCTGCTCGACGGCATGGTGGCCGTGGAGCACGGGCGCTCCAGTCCCTACGGGCCGATCTGGAACGAACTGCCCGACCGCGTCGCCGACGTGCTGTTCCTGGCCGGGGCCGGTTATGGCGCGATGAGCGCCGGCTTTTCCGGCGGTCCGGCCCTGGGCTGGATCTGCGCGGCCCTGGCCATGCTGACGGCCTATGTGCGCGAGCTTGGCCGGGGGCTGGGCTTTCCCGCCGACTTCTCGGGCCCGATGGCCAAGCCGCACCGCATGGCGGCCCTGACGGCGACCTGCGCGATCGCCGCCTTCGAGCCGCTGTGGCGCGGCCGGGGCGAGGTGCTGGCCGTTGGCCTGGCGGTGATCGCGGTCGGAACCCTGGTCACCGTCGTGCGCCGCACGGGCGCCCTGGCCGCGCGGCTGGCCGGCCGGCGCTAGCGGGCCTTACCGCTTGGGACCACGCGGCGCGGGCTTGGCGCCGGTCGGGCGCGGGCCCTTGAAGCCGGCCGGCTTGCCCGAACGCGCCGGAGCCACGTTGCCGCGCACAGCGCCTTGCGGAGCGGCCTTGCCGGCGGGGCGAGCGCCCGGCTTGCCCGCCGCGCCTTTGCTCGCAACGCCCTTCGCGCCGGGCTTGCCGCGTCCGGGCGCCTCGGTGACGAACTTGGTGTCGATCGACTTGGGCCTGTGCGTCTTGGCCTTGTGGCCGTCGGTGCGGATCTTGGCCTTGGCCCAGCCGGCCTTGTAGACCTTCTTGGGCTCCTCGACCTTGGGCGTGGCGATCTGCGGGGCGCGACCGGTGGGGGCGCGGCGCTGGATCTCGCCGCCGCGCAGGCGTTCGCCGTCCTTGGCGACGCCGGGCGCGTGCAGCGGGTCGGCGACGCCGATGAACTGCGGCTTGTCGCCTTGCGGCATGTTCTCGTCGGCGATGACGCCGGCCAGCAGCTCGCGGATCACCCGGGGGCCGACCTCCTCGACCTGCCCGGCCTGCAGCGTGCCCAGGGCAAACGGGCCGTAGGACAGGCGGATCAGGCGGTTGACCTTCAGGCCCACCGACTCCAGCACCTTGCGGACCTCGCGGTTCTTGCCTTCCGACAGGGTGACCGTGATCCAGACGTTGCGGCCGCCGCCGGCCTTGTCCTGGGCCTTGTCGAGACGGGCCTCGATCGGGCCGTAGCGGACGCCCTCGATGGTCGTGCCGTCCTTCAGCCTGTCCAGCGTCTCCTGGGTGGCGTGGCCGAATGCGCGGGCGCGATAGCGGCGGGTCCAGGCGTTCTGCGGCATCTCCAGGGCGCGCGACAGCTCGCCGTCGTTGGTCAGCAGCAGCAGGCCCTCGGAGTTCAGGTCCAGGCGGCCGACCGAGATCACCCGCGGCAGGCCGTGGGGCAGGGCGCCGAACACGGTGGGGCGGCCGCCCGGATCGTTGTGGGTGGTCACCAGGCCCGTGGGCTTGTGATAGCGGAACAGGCGGGTGGGCTGGCGGTCCTCGACCAGCTTGCCGTCGACGACCAGCAGGTCGCCGGGGAACACCCGCACGGCCGGGGTCGTCAGCACCTGGCCGTTCAGCACGACCTTGCCGGCCTCGATCAGGCGCTCGACCTCGCGCCGCGAGGCCACGCCAGCGCGGGCCAGGGCCTTGGCGACGCGCTCGCCGCCCTCGGCGTCGGCGTCGTGCTCGACGGCGTCGTGCAGGGCGGGCTGGTACTTGTCGGTCATGGCTTGGATCCTTCGATGGGAGGGGGCGCATCTCACGATGGGCTGCTTGTGGTGATGGCGCCGAACGGCCATAGGATCAAGCCTCGCACCCGGAGGGCCTTTCCATCACCGACGAAGACGCCATGGCCCTGGCCCTGCGGGAGGCCCGCGCGGCCGCCGAGCGCGGCGAGACGCCGGTGGGGGCGGTGATCCTGGATCCGAAGACCGGCGAGGTGATCGCCGTCGCCGGCAACGGCCCGATCGCGGCCCACGATCCGACGGCCCACGCCGAGATCGCGGCCATGCGCCTGGCGGCCGCCAGGCTCGAGAACTACCGGCTGACCGACCTGACCCTGGTGGTGACGCTGGAGCCCTGCGCCATGTGCGCCGGGGCGATCAGTCACGCCCGCATCGGCCGGGTGGTCTGGGGCGCCGACGATCCCAAGGGCGGAGCGGTGGTTCACGGTCCGAAGTTCTTCGCCCAGCCGACCTGCCACTGGCGGCCGGAGACGACGGGCGGGGTGATGGCTCAGGAAAGCGCGGATCTGCTGCGCGGGTTCTTCCGCGCGCGGCGCAAGGCCAAGTCCGGCGCCTAGTTCACCATCGCCGAGCCGAGCAGGACGCGCGCGCCCTTGCGGCCCAGCACCCTGTCGGCGGCCTTCTGCATCTCGGCGCCGACATAGTCGAGGTCGGGCGGCACGCCGCGGCGCAGGCCCGAGGTATAGGTCATCAGCACCTGGGCGAAGGCCGCGCGCAGGCGCGGGGTAGAGGCCTGGGCGTGTTCCATGACCTTGGGGTCCTTGGCCTCGATGCCGGTCTCCAGGGTCATGACGCCCTTGCGGCCGTCGCGGCGGATCGCCGTGGCGGTGATGGTCGGCAGGGCGAAATAGGTCGGCGGCGCCTCCTTCTTGGCTTCGCCGCCGCTGGCCAGGGCGGGCGAGGCGCAAAGACCGGCGAGCGTCAGGACGGCGGCGAGGAGGGCGA
The DNA here is from genome assembly GCF_003722335.1 of Caulobacter flavus. Lineage (GTDB taxonomy): Bacteria > Pseudomonadota > Alphaproteobacteria > Caulobacterales > Caulobacteraceae > Caulobacter > Caulobacter flavus. The sequence continues at coordinate 1,058,410 of NZ_CP026100.1, read as the reverse complement.
GGATGCGGCGCATGGCTCTCCGCATAACCCGTCGTGGTTGACGTCCTCTTTACGTCTGGCGCCGCACAAACGCGTTAACCTAGATTCCCCGTGCGTCAGATGCGCGCGCGGCGGGTGCGAGGAGGCTGATCTTGGGACGCTTTTCACCGCAATCCCTCGACCTTGACGGCAAGGTGATCCTGGTCACCGGCGGCACCGGTTCGTTCGGCCGGCGCTTCATCGAGACGGTCCTGAAGCGGTCGAGCCCGCGCAAGGTCATCATCTATTCCCGCGACGAGCTGAAGCAGAGCGACATGCAGCTGGAGCTGCGCGAGCAGTTCGACGAGGCCGACTTCGCCAAGCTGCGCTTCTTCCTCGGCGACGTGCGCGACCGCGAGCGGCTGACCCTGGCGCTGCGCGGGGTCGACATCGTCATCCACGCCGCGGCGCTCAAGCAGGTGCCGGCCGCCGAGTACAACCCTTCCGAATGCATCCACACCAACGTGCTGGGCGCCGAGAACGTGGTCTGGGCCAGCCTCAACAACCACGTCAAGCAGGTGGTGGCCCTGTCGACCGACAAGGCCTGCAACCCGACCAACCTCTACGGCGCGACCAAGCTGGCCTCGGACAAGACCTTCGTGGCCGCCAACAACCTGTCGGGCGACATCGGCACCCGCTTCTGCGTCGTGCGCTACGGCAACGTGGTCGGCTCGCGCGGCAGCGTGGTGCCGCTGTACCGCCGCTTGCTGGACCAGGGCGCGACCGAGCTGCCGATCACCGATCCGCGCATGACCCGCTTCTGGATCACGCTGAACGAAGGCGTCGACTTCGTGCTGTCGTCGCTGAACCTGATGCGCGGCGGCGAGATCTTCGTGCCCAAGATCCCGTCGATGGCCATGCCCGACCTGGTCAAGGCCATGTCGCCGACGGCGGGGGTCAAGGTCATCGGCATCCGCCCCGGCGAGAAGCTGCACGAGATCATGATCAGCGCCGACGACGCCCGCGCGACCGTCGAGTTCGACGACCGCTTCGCCATCGAGCCCAACTTCGCCGAGTTCGGCCGCGTCCCCTATTCCGAGGCCGACGGCGCCAGGCGGGTGGACGAGGACTTCTCCTACAGCAGCGACAACAACCACGACTGGCTGAGCCCCGAAGGCCTGCTGGCCATGCTGGAGGAGAAGGCCGCGCGATGAGCGGCTTTCTTCCCTACGGCCGGCAGACGATCGAGGACGACGACATCGCCGCCGTGGCGCAGGCCCTACGCGCCGATTTCCTGACCACCGGCCCGACGGTCGAGGCCTTCGAGACGGCCTTCAAGGCCAAGGTCGGCGCCGAGCACGCGATCGCCGTCTCCAACGGCACGGCGACCCTGCACCTGGCCATGATGGCCCTGGGGGTGGGCGAGGGCGACGTCTGCATCGCCCCGTCGGTCACCTTCCTGGCCACCGCCAACTGCGCCCGCTACGTCGGGGCCGAGGTGGTGTTCGCCGACGTCGATCCCGACAGCGGCCTGATGACGCCCGACACCCTGGCCGACGCCCTGGCCCGGGCGGGCGACCGCCGGGTTCGGGCCGTGCTGCCGGTGCACCTGCGCGGCGACGTCTGCGACCTGCCGGCCCTGAAGGCCATGGCCAGCGCCGCCGGCGCGGTGCTGGTCGAGGACGCGCCGCACGCCCTGGGCTCGACCGCGACCTTCGGGAACGAGATCCACGCCGTCGGCGACGGCGCCTATTCGGCCTTCGCCAGCTTCTCGTTCCATCCGGTCAAGACGCTCGCCACCGGCGAGGGCGGCATGCTGACCACCAACGACGCGGCCCTGGCGGCCAAGGCCCGGTCTCTGCGCGGCCACGGGATGGTGCGTCCCGCGGGCGCCGAGCCCTGGGTCTACGAGATGCCGGAGCTGGGCTTCAACTACCGCATCCCCGACGTGCTGTGCGCCCTGGGCGTCTCGCAGCTGTCCAAGCTGGACCGCTTCGCCGAGCGTCGCCGCGCGCTGACGGCGCGCTACGAGACCCTGCTGGCGCCGTTGTCGCCGCTGGTCAGGCTGGCGGCCCGTCCGGCCTGGTCCGACCCGGCCTTGCACCTGTTGACCGTGCTCATCGACTTCGAGGCGGCCATGACCACCCGCGCGGCGGTGGTCGAAAGCTTGAAGGCGCAAGGGATCGGCAGCCAGGTTCACTACATTCCGGTGCACCGCCAGCCCTACTATGTGAACCGGTATGGCCTGGCTGATCTGCCCGGCGCCGACGCCTGGTATGGCCGCTGCCTGACCCTGCCGCTCTATCCGGGCATGGAGGACGAGGACCCCCAGCGGGTCGTCGAGGCCCTGGCGAGGGCGTTGGGGGTCTGAGGGGGCTACGTTGTTCCGCTCTCTTTCACGCCTTCCTAGGCCTTGTGCCTAGGACCCATGGTTCAGCCTGCTCAAACCTTTCCAGGTGGACCGAGGTCTGAGCGGTCGCCGGCATGGGCCCTCGCCACAAGGGCGAGGGAAGCGAACCTCGGGGTGTTGGGCGCGGTCAGCCCGCCGCGTAGATCTCGATGACCGGCGCGATGTCGGTGAAGTTGGCCACGTCGGCGTGCAGGGCGGGCGCGACGGGGCTGTCCAGGCAGGCGCGCATGGCCGCCTCGTCCCGGAAGGTCAGGTGCGCCATCGCCACGAACGGCGCGGGGCCGCCGTCCAGGGCCGACACCCCGCGATAGACCCGGGCGTCCAGCAGACCGGTCTCCGCCAAGGCCTCGCGCACCATGCGGATGTGGGTCTGGGCGTAGTAGTCGTGGTCGAAGCGGGCGCCGTCGCGGGCCGGATAGACGATGCTGATGAAGGCCATGGCGACCTCCGGACGGGCGGGGCGACAGATTGGCCGCCCGCGCCCGCCGGTCAAGCTTGAAGGCCTCTACGGCTCGACGCTGATCTGGATCACCGGCGTGATGTCGGTGAAGTTGGCGACGTCGGCCTGGATCGCGGGAGCCTCGGGGCCGCCCAGCGAAGCCTGCAGGGCCGCGGCGTCGCGGAAGGTCAGATGCACCATGGCCACGAACGGCGGCGGCGAGCCGTCCGGCCCGGGCACGCCGCGGAAGATCCTGGAGTCCGTCAGGCCCGTCGGGCCGAAGGCCTTTTCGGCCAGCGGGATGTGCACCGCCTTGTAGTAGTCGTGATCGAACCTCGCGCCGTCGCGGGCGGGATAGAGGACGGTGAAGACGGCCATGACGGGCTCCGTGGCTTGGGGCCACAGACTTGGGGGCGCGGGCGCGCACGGACAAGCTTGGGAGGGGCCTCAGGCCGCCTGTTGCTGCTGGACCAGGCCCTTGAGCAAGTCCAGCGTTTCGGGGCTGGCGGCCAGGGCTTCGCGGGCTTCCGGGGCGCGGGCCAGCTTGAGGGCCTCGACCCGGGCGCGGTCGGCGACCGGGCCGGTGGGGCCGGCCTCGCCGCTCGCCAGCCGGGCCAGCAGGGCCAGGCGCTGGGGCAGGGGCGCGGGCGCGCGGACCAGCAGCGACAGCAGGCGGGCGTCGGCCTCGACCATGCCGCCGACTTCGCCGAGCTTGGCGCACAGCGGCTCGTAGTCTTCCATCACCAGGCCCGAACGGGTCAGCGACTTCTGCAGCGCCGCCAGCGACGCCAGCTTCACCGACGGGGTGTCGGGACCCTGGCGCATCTCCTTCTCGAAGCGCATGGCCTGGATGTTGGCCGACAGCCAGCGGGCCGCGTGGCGCTTGTTGACCGCGCCCATGACGTTCTCGGCCAGGCGGATCAGCATGACGATCTCCTCGCGGGCCGAGCGGTCGCGACCCAGCAGGGCCTCGATGAAGTCGCCGTTGAGCAGGGTCTTGGAGCGGGTTGTGAAGGCCGCGGTGATGTCCTCGGCCGGCAGGATGCGGCCGGCGGCGGCCGTCAGGCTCATGGCCAGGGCGCGCAGGTGCTCGATCTCGCTCTCGGCGTCGGTCGGCTTCAGGCGGCGCACGCCGTTCAGCTCCTTCAGCACCCGGCGGGCGATCGAGGCGCGGACGGTGGGGAAGTTGTCGCCGCACAGCCATTGGCCCAGGCGCTTGGCGGTGCCCGACAGCTCGGGCATGCAGGCGCGCACGCTGGCCTCGATCCTGATCAGGGCCTCGACCTGCGCGCCGCCGGCCAGGCGGGTCATGGCGGCCAGGGTCGAGCCGAGGTCGTCGGCGGTGTTCAGCAAATCGGCCATGCCGGCCTTGGAGCCGATGATCTCGGCAAGCGGCGTCTCGATGGCGGCCAGGGCCGCGGCGCGGGCCTTGGGCTCGGCCGGCGCGGCGTCGGCCAGGTCGAGCAGGCGGGCGATCTTCTCGCTCCAGTCCTTGGCGGGCGCGATCGAGGCGGCTACGCCCGCGCCCAGCAGGAAGGCGCGGTCAGGATCGGCGGCCAGGCGCTCGGCGGCTTTCGCGAAGCCTTCCTTGTCGAGGTCCGGCAGCTGGCCCTTCTTGAAGGCCTTCATCAGGTTGGCGACCGAGCGCTCGACCAGGCCCTGGAAGTTGCGGATCAGTTCGTGGACCGACATGCCCCGGGCCTCGGCCTCGGGGATGGCGATCTTCTGCAGGGCGTGCTGCAGGTCGGTGCCAGAGGCTTCCAGCTGCTCGACGAGGTCGGGACGGTGCAGCAGCTCGAACGGCGTGGCCTTGTGGCGCTGCAGCCAGCTTTCCAGCAGGCGGCCGATGCGGTCGCGGGCGTGGGCGGTGTAGAGGTCGGCCGGCTGCACGCACAGCGGCTCCATCTCCTCCACCGGCTTCTTCGGCTTGCCGCCGTCGACGAGGCCCTTGGTGAAGATCGAGATCGAGCGGAATTCGCGGGTTTCGGGGTCCAGCGTCTCTTTCGAGACCCGCACGGCGACGGCGCGGCCCGAGTTCAGCACTTCCTCGGCCTGGGCCAGGGCGTGGCTGCGGATCTCGGTGGCCATGTCCAGAGTCCATTGCGCGCCGACCTTGCGGCGCACGAATAGCTCGTAATGGACCTGGTCGCTCATGGGCTTTATGGGGCTCCTGGATCGTGACTATGACTTGCGAGACCTTAAGGCGAGGTTGAAAGGCGAAGACCATCGTTCGGCGCCGCTGCCGCAACTGTGTCCAAGCCCGCCACGCCCCGGCCGCAATGGAGTTCGAAAAGGCGCGATGGAAAGCTTGGCCGCTCCGTGCGTTGTAGCGGGGCGCGGTGGTCGATAGGATCGCCGGGAAGGTATTCGGAGGAATAGACGGCTTGGCCGAGATCACGCTCATCGACGACGACGAGAACATCGTCGCTTCGGTCTCCCTGGCCCTGGAGAGCCACGGCCACACGGTGAAGGCCTATTACGACGGCGTCTCTGGACTGGAGGCGGTGGAAAGCAATCCGCCGGACCTCGTGATCCTCGACGTCAAGATGCCGCGCATGGACGGCATGGAAGTGCTGCGCCGCCTGCGCCAGTCCTCCGAGACGCCGGTCATCATGCTGACCTCGAAGGACGACGAGATCGACGAGATCCTCGGCTTCAACCTCGGGGCCGACGACTACATGCACAAGCCGTTCAGCCAGCGCCTGCTGCTCGAACGCGTGAAGGCCGTGCTGCGCCGGGCCCGCCCCGACGAGGAAGACCCGGCCGCGCCCGGTCCGGCCGGCGCCGCGGGCTCCAAGGTCATGAAGCGCGGCAAGCTGACGCTCGACCCGGCCCGCCACGACAGCCTGTGGGACGGCAAGCCGGTGCGCCTGACGGTCACCGAGTTCCTGCTGCTGCAGTCGCTGGCCCAGCGCCCCGGCTTCGTGAAGAGCCGCGACAACCTGATGGACGCCGCCTACGACGATCAGGTCTATGTCGACGACCGCACCATCGACAGCCACATCAAGCGGATGCGCAAGAAGTTCCGCCAGGTGGACCCCGAGTTCGATTCCATCGAAACCCTGTATGGCGTCGGCTACCGCTACCGCGAAGCCTGAGGCCCGATCGGCCTCCGGGCCCGAGGCGGAGCCGCGCGACCGGCGGCGGCTGACCTGGCCGCGCGCCTCGCGGCTGGGGCGGCTGATCATCGGCCTGAACCTGCTGGCCCTGGCCATACTGGTGGTCGGGGCGCTGGTGCTCAACGAGCTGCGCAGCGGCCTGATCAACGCCCGGATCGACAGCCTCAGCACCCAGGGCGAGCTGATCGCCAACATCATCGAACGGGCCGCCACCGTGGGCGAGCCCGAGCCGGCGCTCGACGTGGCGGCGGCCAACGACATCCTGCAGTCGTTCTTCAGCGGTCATTCCCAGCGCGCCCGCCTCTATGACGGCGAGGGCCGCCTGCTCGCCGACTCCTACCTGGTCGAGGACCGGGTCGAGTGGAAGGTGCTGCCGCCGGCCCGCAAGTCGGGAGACAACGGCTTTAGGCTGTCGCTGCAGGACAAGGACGCCAAGCCCCGCGCCCTGGAGCGCGCCAAGGCCGAGTTCGAGCAGGAGATCGAGCGCGCCCGCATGGGCGAGACGGTCAAGCAGGTGCGCCTGGCCGAGAACGGCGAGCGGGTGGTGTCGGTGTCGATCCCCATCCAGCACGTCCGCGCCGTGCTGGGCGTGCTGACCGTCGAGGCCGGCGACGTCGACGAGATCATCGGCGCCGAGCGCAAGGCCCTGCTGCCCTTCGTGCTGGTTGCGGTGGGCGCGGTGCTGGTCTCCAGCGTGCTTCTGCACCGCCTGGTGGCCCAGCCGGTGCTGCGCATGGCCCGGGCGGCCGACCACGTGCGCCTTGAGGGCGCGCGCGCCATCAGCCTGCCCGACATCTCGCGCCGCAACGACGAGATCGGCGACCTCTCCAGGTCGCTGGAGGAGATGACCGAGGCCCTGTCCGAGCGGATGGGGGCCATCGAGCGCTTCGCCGCCGACGTGGCCCACGAGATCAAGAACCCGCTCACCTCGATCCGCTCGGCGATCGAGACCCTGGACCTCGTCACCGAGGCCAAGGCCCGACAGCGCCTGCTGGGCATACTGCAGCAGGACGTCGGGCGGCTGGACCGGCTGGTCACCGACATCTCCAACGCCTCGCGGCTCGACGCGGAACTGTCGCGCGAACTGCCCAAGGCCGTCGACCTGGCTCGCCTGCTGACCGAGGCGACCGCCATCTACGAGGCCCAGGTGCGCGGCGAGGAGCCGCCGTTCAGCGTCCGCGTCCGCCTGACCGGCACGCCGTCGGGGGCGGCGCGGGTGATGGCCCGCGAGATCCCCGTCGGCCAGGTGTTCCGCAACCTGATCGACAACGCCCGCTCGTTCAGCGCTGGCGACGGCGAGGTGCGGGTCGGGCTGGTCCGCCAGAACGGCCGGCTGGTCGTCACGGTCGAGGACGACGGCCCGGGCATTCCGCCCGACAACCTGGAGACCATCTTCGAGCGCTTCTACACCTCGCGCCCCAAGGGGCGGGCGTTCGGCGGAAATTCGGGCCTGGGCCTGTCGATCGCACGCCAGATCGTCGAGGCGCACGGCGGCCGGATCCATGCCGAGAACCGCCAGGACGAGGCCGGCCAGGTGATCGGCGCGCGGTTCGTGGTCGAACTGCCCGAGCATCGCGACGGACACGCCCACGGCCATCACGGCCGTGACGGCCACCATCACCACGGAAGCCGCGAGTGATCCGTCACGCGGGCCTGGTGGCCCGCCGCGTCGGCGGAACCTGGCGCGGCGTGCTGATCGAGGGCGCCTCGGGCGCCGGCAAGAGCGACCTGGCGCTGCGGGCGCTGGCGGCGGGCTTTCGGCTGGTGGCCGACGACCGGGTGGTGACCTTCGTCTCGGAGGGGCGGCTTTTCGGCCGCGCCCCCGACCCGCTGAAGGGGCTGACCGAGGTTCGCGGCTTCGGGATCGTGCCCGAACCGGCCCTGCCGTTCGCCGAAATCGCCCTGGTGGTGCGCTGCGTCGACGATCCGTCCGGCGTCGAACGCCTGCCGCCGCCCCGCACGGAACGCCTTCTGGGGCTGGATTTGCCGGCTTTCGAGCTGTGGCCGCTCGAACCCGCCGCGCCCGCGAAGATCGCCAGGATGCTGGAGCATCTTGGAGTCGCCCCCTAACAAGCGTATCAAGGCGGCCCGCGCGGCGCCTCCCTGCCGTTTCGGGCGAAGGGGATCCCGTTTGAGAGACCAGGCATGATCGGGCTCGTGATCGTCACGCACGGGCGTTTGGCGGAGGAATTCGTTTCCGCCATGGAGCATGTGGTGGGGCCGCAGACCGCGGTGAAGGCCATCTGCATCGGGCCGGAAGACGACATGGAGCGTCGCCGGTCGGACATCCTGAAGGCCTGCGCCGCCGTCGACGACGGCGCGGGGGTCATCCTGCTGACCGACATGTTCGGCGGCACGCCCAGCAACCTGGCCATCTCGGTGATGGAGCAGACCCGCGCCGAGGTCATCGCCGGGCTGAACCTGCCGATGCTGATCAAGCTGGCCAGCGTGCGCACCCGCGACGACCTGGACGCCTGCGTCGCCCACGCCCAGGAGGCTGGACGCAAGTACATCTCCGTGGCCTCGTACGTGCTGGCGGGAGAGAAATGAGTCAGACGGCGGCGGCGACGGTCGAGATCATCAACGAGCGCGGGCTGCACGCCCGGGCCTCGGCCAAGTTCGTCAAGCTGGCCTCCGGCTTCGACGCCGAGGTCAAGGTCGCCCGCGAGGGCTCCAGCGTCGACGCCCGCTCGATCATGGGCCTGATGATGCTGGCCGCCGGCATCGGCTCGACCATCGACATCGCCGCCGAAGGCCCCGAGGCCGAAGCCGCCGTCGACGCCCTGGTCGAACTGGTCGGCAACCGCTTCGACGAGGAGCGGTAGGGGGCTCTAGCCCCTCGCCGACCTTCCTTTGTCTCCCGTCATTCCCGCCCTTGTGGCGGGAACCCCTGGTTCCGGTCGCACGTGAGATACAAGCGGCGTGCTGAGCACGCCGCACCATCCGCCCTTGCGGCTGATAGAGGGGTTCCCGCCACAAGGGCGGGAATGACGGGAGGTTGGGCGTGGGCCGCGCCCTATCCCTCTCAGCCCACCTTCTTCGCCATCCATCCCGCCGCCAGATCCGGCCACGACCCGTGCGTGCCGGCCAGTTCGCGCAGGGCGAAGCCGTGCGGGGCCTTGCCGAACACGTGGGCGTCGAGGTCCAGCTTCAGGTCGCGGGCGGTCCTGACGAAATTCAGCGCGTGCTCGACCGGCACGGCCTCGTCGAGCAGGGCGTAGGCCAGGAACACCGGGCAGGCCGGAACGCCGTGCGGCTGGGCCGCGATCCCGATCGGCCAGGCGTCGTAGAAGGCCTGCTTCTCCGCCGGCGGGTAGTCGGGCTTGCCGGCCGGGGCCTTGTAGTCGCGGTGGTTGGCGTTGATCGGGGCGTAGCCGATCAGCACGCCCGAGAGGTCCGTTCCCGGCTGGCAGGCCAGGGTTCCGGCCAGGTGGCCGCCCGACGACAGGCCCAGCACGAAGCGCGGCAGGTCGCCGGGGATCGCCGCCAGCGCCGCCTGCCCGTCGGTGAGGGCGATGTCGAGGGGATGGACGCCGCCGTCGCTCCTCGCCGCGCCCGGCAGGCGGTGGGCCAGCACATAGGCGTCGTAGCCCAGGCCGTTCAGCCACAGCGCGGCCTCGACGCCCTCGCGGTCGTGCATCAGCCGCAGATAGCCGCCGCCGGCGCAGACCAGCACCCGGCCCTTGGGCGCGTTGACGCGGAAGGCGTGCAGCTCGGCCCGCGTGACCTGGTCGATCGTGCGGTCCGGCCAGGCGCCTTCGACGACATTGGCCGGGCCGTCGCTGAGGACGATGATCTCGGTCGGCTGCTGCACGGCGCGTCTCCTGTCGGGGCTGTCGCGCGGCTTATCGCGGCGCCCGGGTTCGGCGGCAAACGAAAAGGGCGGCCCGTGAGGACCGCCCTTCGTGTCTGCCTGGATCGACGGTCCTACTGGACCGGCTTGCCGTCGGCGTCGATCACCTTGATGTCGAGCTTCAGAGCCTTGAGCTTGGGCTCGATCACGGCGCGGTCGCCGACGATCACCCAGACCAGCTCGTCCGGCTTGATCGCCTTCTTGGCGGCCGCCGTGGCGCTTTCGACCGTCACAGCCCGCACGTCGGCGGGATACTCGTCGAAATAGCCGTCGGGCAGGCTGTAGTTGACCAGTTCGCCGATCGAGTCGGCCACGGCGTCGCCGGTCTCCCAGTTGCCGGGCATCGACAGGGTCAGGCTGTTCTGGGCCTTGGCCAGTTCGGCCGGGGTGACCGGGCGCGGACCGATGATGTCGGTCAGCTCCTTGCGGGCCTCGGTGAACGACTCGGCGGTCTTGTCGGTCTGCACTGGCGCGCGGATCAGGAACAGGCGCGAGCCGCGGGCGTCGCGCACGCCCGAGAAGGCGCCGTACGACCAGTGCTTGTCCTCGCGCAGGTTCATGTTCAGGCGCGAGACGAAGTCGCCGCCAAACAGGGTGTTGAACGCGTCGAGCGCGGCCTGGTCGTTCGGGTCGCGCGGCGGCAGCAGGTTGCCGGCGGCGATCACCGACTGTTGGGCGCCGGGCTTGTCGATCAGGTAGACGGCGCCCTTGCTCGGCGGGGCCTGCACGGGGGCCTTGGTCTTGGTCGGCGCGCCCGTCCAGCCGCCCAGCTGGGCTTCCAGCTTCGGCAGCAGCGCCTGCATGGTGGTGTCGCCAACCACCACCAGGGTCGCGCCCTTGGGCTGCAGCCAGGTGGTCTGGAAGCGCACGAGGTCGTCGCGGCTGATCGAGGCCAGCGAGGCCTCGGTGGTCAGCTGTCCGTACGGCGAGCCCGGACCGTAGGTCAGCACCGGCAGGATGCGGCTCGACATGGCCTGCGGGTTCTGCTTGGCCTGCTGCACCCCGGCGATGGCCTGCTTCTTCAGGCGGTCGAGGTCCTCGGGCTTGAAGGCCGGGTTCTTCAGCACGTCGGCATAGATGGCCAGGGCCGGGTCCAGCGTCGTGGTCAGGGTGTTCAGCGTCACCTGGGTGAAGTCCTGGCCGCTGCCCGAACCGATGCCGGCGCCCAGCTGGGCCAGTTCGCGGCTGATGGTCAGGCCGTCGCGGTTCTTGGTGCCCTCGGTCAGCATGCTGGTGGTGATGCCGGTCAGGCCCGCCTTGTCGCCGGCGCTGGCGGCGACGCCGGCGTCGAACAGCATGCCCAGATGGATCTGCGGGGTCTCGTGGCGCTCGGCCAGGATCACCTTGACGCCATTCGACAGGGTGGCGCGCTCGAGCTTGACGAAGGCCGGGGCCTTGGTCGGGCCCGCTTCGGGCATGGTCTTGCGGTCGACGCCGGCCGTGGTCGAGTAGGTCGGGAACGGCGTCACCGTCAGGGTGAAGTCGCCGTCGCTCAGCCAGGCCTTGCCGGCCGCCTGCAGCTGGGCCGCCGTGGCGCCGCGGATGCGCTCGAGCCCGACCTTGTAGGCGTCGGGCGAGCCCAGATAGACTTGGCTCTCGGCCAGGATGTCGGACTTGCCGCCGAAGCCGCCGATCCGCTCGACGCCGCGCACGAAGTTCGAGAGGTTCAGGGTGCGGACCTTGGCCACTTCCTCGGGCGTCGGGCCGTCACGCAGCAGGCGCTGGAATTCCTCGTCGAAGGCCTTCTCGACGGCGGCCACGTCGCCGCCCGGCTTGACCGTCAGGGTGACGACGAACTGGCTGCCGATCTCGCTTTCCGACACGCCGGCGCCGACATTGGTGGCGATCTGGTCGGTGTAGACCAGGCGCTGGTACAGGCGCGAGGTCTTGTCCGACACCAGCACGTCGCCCAGCAGGTTCAGGTAGGCGGCGTCGGCCGAGCCGTAGGGCGGTACGTTCCAGACCTTGTAGATGCGCGACTGCGGCACGCGGTCCTGCATCTCGGCGCGCTGGCTGCCGGTGCGCTTGGCCACCCAGGCCTTCTGGCGCATGACCGGCGGGCCCGAGGGGATGTCGCCGAAGTACTTCTCGGCCTTGGCCTTGGCTTCGGCGGGGGTGATGTCGCCGGCCAGGACCAGCACGGCGTTGGCCGGGCCGTAGTACTGCTTGAACCAGTTCTTGACGTCGTCCAGCGAGGCCGCGTCGAGGTCTTCCATCTCGCCGATGACCGTATGGCCGTAGGGGTGGTCGGCGTCGTAGGTGCTGGCGGTGATCACGTCCCAGACCTGGCCGTACGGCTGGTTCTGACCCTGGCGCTTCTCGTTCTGGACGACGCCGCGCTGCTCGTCGAGCTTGGCCTTGTCGATGGCGCCGACGAGATGGCCCATGCGGTCGCTCTCGAGCCACAGCACCTGGTCCAGGGCCGCGGTCGGCACGTTCTGGAAGTAGTTGGTGCGGTCCTCGTTGGTGGTGCCGTTCATGTCGGTGGCGCCCAGCTTCTCCAGCGCCTTGAACCAGTCGTCGTTGAAGTTCTCCGAGCCGTTGAACATCAGGTGCTCGAACAGGTGCGCGAAGCCGGTGCGCCCCTTGGGCTCGTTCTTGGAGCCGACGTGGTACCAGACGTTCACCGCCACGATCGGGGCCTTGTGGTCCTCGTGGACGATCACCGTCAGGCCGTTGGCCAGGGTGAACTTCGTATAGGGAATGTCGACGTCGGGCAGCTGGGCCAGCTGGCCGGTGACCTTGGCCGCGGGCTTGGGCGCGGCTTGCGCGAGCACCGGGTTGGCGAGGAGCAACGCCGCGACGGCGGCGGAGGCGAACAGCTTCATGAAGAGCCCCGAAAAGGTTTCGCGCAAAGCGAAGATGCCCCGCACCATAGGTTGCGGGGCATCCGGGACAAGCGAGCCGCTGGCCCGCCTTCATTAAATTTCGTCCAGAAAGGGCCTGCTGGACCTCCTATTGGTCCAATCCTTCTTCTGAACGGCTTGGCTGCCCCCATACCGTCTCCCTCGCCCTCGTGGCGAGGGCCCATGCCGGCCGCTGCTCAGATCCGGACAGAGCTCAAAAGGTCTGAGCAGGCTGAACGATGGATCCTCGCCACGAGGGCGAGGAAGGCGTGATTTGATGGCTCGCGCCCCCGCCTTCGCGGGGGTTTTGCGGAGGAAGAGAGCCGCGGGCTACTCCGCCGGGACGGCCTCGGGCGCGGCGACCTCGGCCTTGACCATGACCATCGGCTTGAGGTCGAGGTCCTGGAACAGGCGGCTGTCGTCGTCCATGTCGGGGAGCGGCGTGGTCAGCAGCTTGCCGCCGACGAAGATCGAGTTGGCGCCGGCCAGGAAGCACAGGGCCTGCAGCTCGCGGTTCATGCCCTCGCGGCCGGCCGACAGGCGGACCATGGCCTTGGGGCAGACGATGCGGGCTACCGCGATGGTGCGCACGAACTCGATGGAGTCGATGGCCTTCTCGCCTTCCGCCAGGATCTGGTCGCCCAGCGGCGTGCCGCTGATCGGCACCAGGCCGTTGATCGGCAGGCTGTCGGGGTGGGCGGGCAGGGTGGCCAGCTGATGCAGCAGGCCGGCGCGGTCGCGGCGGGTCTCGCCCATGCCGACGATGCCGCCGCAGCAGGTGCTCATGCCCGCGTCGCGCACATAGGCCAGGGTGTCGAGGCGCTCCTGGTAGGTGCGGGTGGTCACCACGTCCTTGTAGTAGTCCGGGCCGGTGTCGAGGTTGTGGTTGTAGTAGTCGAGGCCGGCGTCCTTCAGCTGCTTGGCCTGCTCGGCGGTCAGCATGCCCAGGGTTGCGCAGGTCTCCATGCCCAGCGCCTTCACCCCGCCGATCATCTCGGCGAGCTTGGGCAGGTCGCGGTCCTTCAGCTCGCGCCAGGCCGCGCCCATGCAGAAGCGCTGGGCGCCGCCGTCGCGGGCGGCGCGGGCCTTGGCGATGACCACGGCCGGCTCCATCAGCTTCTCGGCCTTCAGGCCGGTCTTGAAGTGGGCGCTCTGGCTGCAGTAGCCGCAGTTCTCGGCGCAGCCGCCGGTCTTGACCGACAGAAGCTGCGACAGCTGCATCTCGGAGGGGTCGAACCAGGCGCGGTGCACGCGCGCGGCCTCGAACACCAGCTCCATGAACGGCAGGGCGAACAGCGCCTCGACCTCCTGGAGGGTCCAGTCGTGGCGGGGCTGTGCGGAGATGTTGATCGGCGTCATGGCGCGCAGGTTTGAACTTGGGCGATCCGAATGGCAAGACGGACCGAGCATCCGCACGATGTCGCGTCGCGGAAGCCAAACGCGTGCAGGGTGGTTATAGTCGGGACATGGATCGCGAAATCGAACTGAAGTTCCTGATCGCCCCGGAGGCTTCCGACGCGATCCTCGACCGTCTGGGCGCGCAAGGCGCGGTGCGCCGGCTCGACGCCACCTATTACGACACCGCCGACCACGCGCTGCGCCGGGCGGGCTTCGGCCTGCGGGTGCGCGACGGCGACGGCGGCCGCAAGCAGACCCTGAAATCGGCCTCGGCCGGCGGCGTCTTCGCCCGCGGCGAATGGGAGGCGCCCGTCTCGGGTCCCGGTCCCGACCGCGACCTGCTGGACCAGACGCCCGCCGGCCGCATCGTCAACGGCGACGTGCTGGCCCCGGTCTTCGCCGCCCGGGTCGAGCGCACGCTGCGCTTGGTCGAGCATGGCGGGGCGGTGATCGAGGCGGCGCTGGACCGCGGCGAGCTGCAGGCCGGAACCGACCGCGCCGCCGTCAGCGAACTGGAGCTCGAGCTGAAGACCGGCCAGCCGGCCGCGCTGTTCGACCTGGCCCGCGACCTGATGGCTCACGCGCCGCTGCGCCTGTCGCTGGTCAGCAAGGCCGAGCGCGGCTACGCCCTGGCCTTGGGCGAAGCGCCCGGCGCCCGGCGCGAGGCCGCCGTCCTGACCCGCGACATGGCCGCCGCCGAGGCGTTCCAGGCGCTGGGCAACACCGCGCTGGGCCGCCTGTGCGTCGCCGCCGAGGCCCTGGCCGACCTGCCCGGCCCCGACGCCGTGCACAATCTGCGCGTCGCCGCCCGCCGCCTGCGCGCCCTGCTCAAGCTGTTCCGGCCCGTCACCGGCAAGCTGGCGGCCACCCCGGCCTCCGACGCCCTGAAGGCCCTGGCCAACGCCCTGGGCCCGGCGCGCGACCTCGACGTCTACATCGCCGAGACCTGGCGTCCCGCCGCCGAGGCCGATCCGCAGCCGGTCGAGGGCCTGGCCGCCCTGGGCAAGGCCCTGATCGAGGCCCAGCAGGTCGCCTACAGCCGAGCTCTGGAGGCCGCCGCGCCCGACCGCTTCGGCCCGCTGGCGCTCGACGTCGCCGCCTGGCTGGAGGCCGGCGACTGGCTGTCCGATCCCGAACGGGTCGAGGATCGCGGAACGCCCGCCAGGGTCTTCGCCGCCGGCCGCTTGAAGAAGCTGTCCAAGGACGTGCTGGCGCGCGGCGAGGACCTGGAAGCGCTCGATCACGAGGAGCGCCATGCCTTGCGCATTCGCGGCAAGGGCCTGCGCTATGCGATCGACGCCTTGGCGCCGCTGTTCCCCGACCATCCCAAGCGGCTGGAGCGATGGTCGGCGGCGAACCGCGACCTGCAGGACGCCCTGGGCGGCCTCAACGACCAGGCGTTGGGCGCCAGCCTCGCCCGAGACGCGGCCCTGGCCGAGGGCGACCCCCAGGCCGCCTACGCCGCCGGCGCCCTGTCGGCCGCGCCCGAAACGACCGACAAGCTGATGCGCGAGGCCAAGGCGGCCCTGGCCGAACTGAAGGCCGTCAAGCCGTTCTGGTGAGCGGCAGGTCCGCTACTGCCCCTACTCTCCCTTCTTCGGCTTGGCCTGGGTGGTCTGGGTGGTGCGCACGGCCACGCCGTCGCCGCGGGCCTCGGCCACCAGGCCGGCGCAGTCGGCGTCCTTTTCCAGGCCGGGGGTGACGAACGGCAGGATCGCCGCCAGGGGGCTGAGCAGCGAGCCCAGCGCCGCGGCGACGCCGCCCTGGGCGATGGCGCCGCCAGGCTGCAGGTCGATGTCGGGCTTGCCCAGAGGGCCCTTGATCTCGATCGGGATGAACAGGCGCACGAGGCGCGGCTTCTTGCTGTCGCCCTCGATGCGCAGGTCCAGGCGCTCGGTCTTCAGGTTGATCGTGCCCTCGCCCTTGGCCACGACGACGCCGGTGTCGGCGATGATCTTGTCGGCCCGCATGACGCCGTCCTTCACGTCGAAGCTGGCCACCGCGCAGCGCAGGCTGGTCTCCTTGGGGTCCTTCGACAGCAGCATCAGGAGGCCCTTGGAGGCGTTGACGCCCAGCAGTTCGGCGAAGGCCTGGCGCACCTGGCCCTTGGGCGCGACCAGGGTGACCGTGCCGTTCGAGGACGCCGCCGCCCGGTGCACCGAATTGCCGGTCCCGCGCAGCTTGGCCCGGGCGACGATGCCGCCCTCGATGGCCGGCTTGCCGGCGGTCTTCAGTGGAATGAAGTCTTCCAGCTTGGCGTTGGTCAGGCGCAGGTCGAGGTCGGTGACCGGCGTGGCGGGCCGGGCGTCCAGCCGCACCTTGCCGGCCAGGTCGCCGCGCGAGAACGTGAAGGCGATCGGGTCCATGGTCAGCACGCCCTTGTCCAGCGTCAGGTCCAGGCGGACCTTCTGCAGGGGCAGGTTGGGCGCGTTCACCGCCAGGGCGCGGTAGGTGACCTTGGCGTCCATGGCCCGCACGCGGTCGGTCTGCAGGGTGGCGTCGGGCAGGATGCGGCCGGTGGCCTCGCGCTGGCCGGCCTCGACCTTCTGGCCGGCCGAGGCGGTCTCGCCACGGCCCGTGGCCGGGGCGGCGCCGACCAGGCTGCCCAGGTCGTCGAAGTCCAGGCGCCGGGATTTCAGGTCGGCCTCGAGGTAGGGCCGCTCGCGGTCGACCAGCACGAAGAGGTCGCCGCTGACGTCGCTGTCGCCGATGCGGCCCGAGAACTTCTCGAAGTCGAACCGGCCGCCCTTGCGCGCCAGATGGCCGCTGATCCGGTAGGGCGGGGTGTTGGGCAGGGTCAGGCCGGTCAGGCCGTAGAGGCGGTTGAGGTCGGTGCCGGCCACGGTCAGGTCGCTCTCGAAGCGGCCCAGGTCGAACGGCTTGGTGATCGAGCCCTCGGCGCTCACCCGGGTCGTGCCGGCGCTGACCTGGGCGTCGAACGGGTAGGGGCGGTTGGGCGAGATGTTCAGCAGTGGACCGCCCGTCACCCGCGCCAGGAACGGCTGGTGATTGTACGTGCCCTTGCCCTCCAGCACGAACCGGCCCTTGCCATCGCCGCTGGCGTGCTCGTTGGAGCTGACCGTTCCGGTGAACAGCACGTCGCGCTGGCGGTCCTCGACCCGCAGGTCGCCCTCGTTGATCACGAAGTGCTGGATGGCCGGCAGCT
Organism: Caulobacter flavus; assembly: GCF_003722335.1. Taxonomy (GTDB): domain Bacteria; phylum Pseudomonadota; class Alphaproteobacteria; order Caulobacterales; family Caulobacteraceae; genus Caulobacter; species Caulobacter flavus. Next base: position 1,041,221 of record NZ_CP026100.1, on the reverse strand, counting down.
TCAGCGGCTTGGTGCGCTTCTTGTTCGGGTCGCCGAAGGTCCAGTTGGCGCGGCCCGAGGCCTCGCGCAGCAGCCGCACGTCGGGCCGGTCGACCGCCACCAGCGGCAGGATGACGTCGCCCTTCAGCAGCGGCAGCAGCTTGATCTGCACCGCCACCCGGTCGACGCGGGCCATGTGGCCGGCCTGGGGGCCGGTCTTGGGCGCCCAGTCGGGCTGGCCCAGGAACAGGCCGTAGGCCTCGGCCTTGGGCGAAAACGACCAGGGATGGACGCGCAGGTCGCCGTCGATCCGCACCTCGCGCTTCAGCTGGGCCGAGGCGAAGCGGCCGACCGGGCCGCGCAGCATGTTCCAGTCGAACCAGACGAAGAAGGCGACGATCGCCGCCAGGATCAGCAGGGCGCCGCCGATGCCCCAGCGGGCCGATCGCGGCAGGGCGCGCCAACGGGCCCCGGGCTTGCGTCCGGGGCTGGTCGGCGGCGGCGGTGTCGAAACAGAACCTTCCGGCATCCGCCTACAACGCGCGGTGAACGGCGTTCCGTTCCCTGGCCGCCCTTATCAGATGGTATCAGTAGACGAGTTTCAGGCTGCCCACGACGGCGGCGACGACCACGAAGGCCACGATGGCCACGACTTCATAGGCCTTGAAGAAAGGCCGGCTCGGCGAACGCATATCGGTAATCCCCCACATCCCACATTGGCACTAGAGCCGGCTTGGTCCGCAAGGGTCACGCCAGTTCTCCCGCCACGCGTATTCGCGCAACGCGCTTCTCTCCGGCGCGGACATAAGGAAATCTTTATGTCAATTAGCCACTGTCCGCCGCCCGCGCTATAAGGCGCGCAAGACATCCCCCGACCAGGAGCCGCCCGTGGCCGACTACATCGTCAAGGACATCTCGCTCGCCGACTTCGGCCGCAAGGAACTCGCCATCGCCGAGACCGAAATGCCGGGCCTGATGGCCACGCGCGCCGAGTACGGCCCGGCCCAGGTGCTGAAGGGCGCCCGCATCGCCGGCAGCCTGCACATGACCATCCAGACCGGCGTGCTGATCGAGACCCTGACGGCCCTGGGCGCCGAGGTCCGCTGGGCCTCGTGCAACATCTTCTCGACCCAGGACCACGCCGCGGCCGCCATCGCCGCCGCCGGCATCCCGGTCTTCGCCTTCAAGGGCGAGAACCTGGTCGAGTACTGGGAATACGCCCACAAGATCTTCGAGTGGCACGACGGCGGCTACCCGAACCTGATCCTCGACGACGGCGGCGACGCCACCCTGCTGTGCGTGCTCGGCCCCAAGGCCGAGAAGGATCCGTCGATCCTCAACAACCCGCAGAACGAGGAAGAAGAAGCGCTCTTCACCGTCATGAAGCGCTACCTGGCCGAAAAGCCGGGCTTCTACACCGCCATCCGCGACGCCATCGGCGGCGTGTCGGAAGAAACCACCACGGGCGTGCACCGCCTGTACCAGATGGCCGCCAAGGGCGACCTGCCGTTCCCGGCCATCAACGTCAACGACAGCGTCACCAAGTCGAAGTTCGACAACCTGTACGGCTGCCGTGAAAGCCTGGTCGACGCCATCCGTCGCGGCACCGACGTCATGCTGTCGGGCAAGGTGGCGGTGGTCTGCGGCTACGGCGACGTGGGCAAGGGCTCGGCCGCCAGCCTGCGTCAAGGCGGCGCCCGCGTGATCGTCACCGAGATCGACCCGATCTGCGCCCTGCAGGCGGCGATGGAAGGCTACGAGGTCCAGACCCTCGACGACGTCGCCGACAAGGCCGACATCTACGTGACGGCGACCGGCAACAAGGACGTCATCACCGTCGACCACATGCGCCGGATGAAGAACAACGCCATCGTCTGCAACATCGGCCACTTCGACTCGGAAATTCAGGTCGCCGGCCTGAAGAACTTCAAGTGGGACGAGATCAAGCCGCAGGTCCACCACGTGGAGTTCCCGGACGGCAAGAAGATCATCCTGCTGTCGGAAGGCCGCCTGGTGAACCTGGGCAACGCCACCGGCCACCCCTCGTTCGTGATGTCGGCCTCGTTCACCAACCAGACCCTGGCCCAGATCGAACTGTGGACCAACAACGCCGCCTACAAGAACGAGGTCTACACCCTGCCCAAGCACCTCGACGAGAAGGTCGCCTTCCTCCACCTGGAGAAGCTGGGCGCCAAGCTCAGCAAGCTCAACAAGGAACAGGCCGACTACATCGGCGTGCCGGAAGCCGGTCCGTTCAAGCCGGACCACTACCGCTACTAGGCGATCCGCCGACCGGCGTTTCACGGGAAAGCCCGCTCTTCGGAGCGGGCTTTTTCGCGTCGGTTTCGACCAGCGGACGAGCGGCCTCGGATTTGCCTTCCTGACGCCCTGTTCAAGTTCCGCGCGCTCGGCTAATCGCTTTGGCCATGCCGCTCGCGCTACTCATTTCCAGCCACGTCGCCGGCAGCCAGGTGGGCGCCACCGCCCAGGCCGCGGCCCTGACCCAGTTCCGGATCGACACCATGGTCGTGCCGACCGTGCTGTTCGGCCGCCACCCCGGCTGGGGCGCGCCCGGCGGCGCGCCGGTGCCGATCGAGGTGGTCGAGGGCATGCTCGACGGGCTGGAGGCCAACGGCCTGTTCGGCCTGACCGACATCGTCGTCACCGGCTATTTCGCCAGCGCCGCGCAGGTGCGCGCCGCCGCCCGGGCGATCGACGCGGTGCGGGCCGCACCGCGCGACGGCGCCTCGGGCCGCAAGCCGACCATCATCGTCGATCCGACCATGGGCGACGCCGGCAAGGGGCTCTACGTGGCCGCCGAGGTGGCCGACGCCATCGCCGCCGACCTGATCCCGCGCGCAGACATCGTCGCCCCCAACGCCTGGGAGCTGCAGCGCCTGACCGGGGCCGAGGTCCGCGATCCGGCCGGCGCGGTGCGCGCCGCCCGCCTGCTGAACAAGCCGGTGATCGTCTCGTCGGTGCGGCGCGGAAACGAGATCGGCGTGGTCTACGCCGACCGCAAGGAGGCCTGGCTCGCCGCTCACGCCAAGGCCGAGCGCTCGCCCAGCGGCACCGGCGACCTGCTGACCGCCCTGTTCGCCGCCTCGATCCTCGAAGGCCAGACCCTGTCCTACGGCCTGGCCCGCGCCGTCGGCGGCGTCGCCGAGACCGTCACCGCCGCCAACATCTGGAACGCCCCGGAACTGCCGATCGTGGCCATGGCCGCCCGCATCAAGCAGACCTCGCCGACCGTGCGCATTGAGCGGCTGGCTTAGGTCTGCAAATCTTACCGCCATTCCCGCCCTTGTGGCGGGAACCTCTGGCTCCGCTCGCACGTGAAGCGCAAGCGGATCGCCAGCGATCCGCCCCTCCCGCCCGTGCGGCTGAAGGAGGGGTTCCCGCCACAAGGGCGGGAATGACGGGAGGATAGGGGGGCTCTCAGCCCCTGAAATGCCGCTCCAGGTTCTTCAGCACCAATGCCGCCATAGCCGAGCGGGCCTCCTCCGTCGCGCTGCCGCGGTGCGGCTGCAGCACCACGTTGTCCATCGTCAGCAGGGCCTGCGGCGCGTCCGGCTCGTCCGCGAAGACGTCGAGGCCGGCGCCGGCGATCGTCCCGTCGATCAGCGCCGCGACCAGCGCCGCCTCGTCGACCACCGAGCCGCGCGCGACGTTGATCAGCAGGCCGTCGGGACCCAGAGCCTCCAGCACCGCCGCGTCGACCAGGGGGGCGGCGTCGCCGGGCGCGGCCAGGAACAGCACGTCGACCGCGCGGGCCAGGTCCTGGGGGCTGGCGTGGAAGGCGTAGGGGACGTCCTCGACCGGCCGGCGGCTGTGATAGGCGATCTCGCCGGCGAAGGGCGCGGCCATCGCCGCGATCGCCCGGCCGATCTGGCCCAGGCCCAGGATCCCGACCTTCCGCCCGCTGGCCCGCCGCGCCAGGGGCAGGCGCTCGGCCTTCGCCCAGCGGCCTTCGCGCACGTAGCGGTCGGCGCTCACCATCCGGCGGGCGAGCGACAGCCACAGGCCGATGGCCAGTTCGGCCACGTCTTCGGTGAGCACGCCCGGCGTGGTGGTCACGGTCACGCCGCGAGCCGCGGCCAGTTCGAGGTCCACCTTGTCGAGGCCAACGCCGTGTACGGCGACGATCTCCAGGCCCGGCAGGCGGTCCCACAGCGCGGCCGGCACGCCCAGGTCGCCGCCGGTGACGATCGCCTGGATCCTCGGCGCGACCTCGGCGATCAGGGCGTCGGCATCGGCGGCGCGATAGGGGCGGTGGACCGTGTAGGCCGCCTCCAGTCCGGCTTCGAGCCGTGGCGACAGGGCCTTGAGCTGGAGGACGTCGGGTTTCATCGCGGGCTCCGGTTACGCATCGCACTGTCCTTCGGATGACAAACCCCGGCCCGGCGGGCTAGACGAAACTTCATGAGCCTCGACATCACCGGCGTCTGCCCCGCCCCGTTCGCCCAGGTCTATGACGCCTTCGAGGCCAATTTCGATCCGGCCTCGCCCGGCGGCGGCGAACTGGGCGCGCGCTTTTCCCTGGCGATCGACGGCGAGGTGGTGGTCGACCTGATGGCCGGCCACGCCGACCGTAAGCGCGAGGTCGCCTTCGGGCCCGAAACCCTGACGCCGCTGTTCTCGACCACCAAGGCGATCGCCGCCCTGCTGGTCGCCCGCCTCGTCGACCAGGGCAGGTTGACCTACGACCAGACCGTAGCCTCGGTGTGGCCGGAGTTCGCCCAGAACGGCAAGGCGCAGATCACCGTCGGCCAGGTGATGTCGCACCAGGACGGCCTGTCGGGCTTCCTCGACGAGGTGGATCCGGCCATCTGGTTCGACTGGGAGGCGACGACCGCCAAGCTGGCCGCCATGGCCCCGCTGTGGCCGGTCGGATCGGCCAGCGGCTATCACCCGGTGACCTTCGGCTACACGGCGGGCGAGATCTTCCGCCGCGTCGACGGCCGCACCATGGGGACGGCGCTGCGCGAGGACCTGGCCGGTCCGCTGGGCCTCGACATCTGGATCGGCCTGCCCGACAGCGAGCACGGGCGCTGCGCCGACCTGATGCGGCCGACCGCCTTCCCCAAGTTCGGCGAGATCAACGACGCCATCCGCGCGGCCTTCATGACCAAGTGGGCGGCGCCCGGCGGCCGCGGCACGGGCGAATGGCGGCGGGCCGAGATCCCGTCGGCCAACGGCCACGCCACCGCTCATTCGCTGGCCCGCCTGATGGGCGCCCTGGCCAGCGGCGGCACGCTGGACGGGGTCAAGGTGCTGTCGCCGGAGGCGATGGAGAAGGCCCGGGCCGAACGCATCGCCGGCCAGGACCTCGTGCTGCCCTACCAGATCAGCTGGGGCGCGGGCTTCATGCGCAACACGCCCAACTTCTTCTACGGCCCGACGGCCGACGCCTTCGGCCATTCGGGCTGGGGCGGATCGTGCGCCTTCGCCGATCCCAAGACCGGGGTTTCGGGATCGTACGTGATGAACCGCCAGGGCAACGAACTGATCGGCGATCCCCGCGCGGTCAGCCTGATCAAGGCGGCTTACGCGAGTTTGTAGGACAGTGCGTCCTTCGAGGCCCGCTGCGCGGGCGCCTCAGGATGAGGAATTCCATGCAGTGATGTCCTCATCCTGAGGTGCGACCCGAAGGGGAGCCTCGAAGGACGCAATGAGGATCAGACCCCCAGCCGGCCCTTCAGCCGCTCGGCCACGGCCCCCAGGGTGATGGTCGCCAGGGCGTCCTGCACGGCCAGCGGCACGCCGTCCGGCGCGGCCTGCACCAGCTTGGCGGTGAAGTCGGTGATGGCGGTGATGTGCTGGGCCAGGTGGTCGACCGTGTGCAGCTCCTGCATCACGGCCATGCGGGATTCCGGCGGAGTGTTCTCGAGGATCTTGCCCAGGGCGCTGTCGAGGTGCCCGCAGGCCTCGGCGGCCAGCGACATCTCGACGGAGAGGGCCTCCAGGACGGCGGCGAGGTCGGGCGTGGTGATGGCTTGCGCGTCCGTGGACATGGTTTCCCCCAGCATTAAGTCTGTCGCCATACCTGACGCAGCGCGTCTTGCCGCCGGCTTAAGGGCCGGCGGCGGTGCGACAAATTGACCAACGCCTGGCGGCGTCGGCGGTTCTTACGCCATCGCCGGCGCGCTTCGCGTGCGTTTCCAGGCGCCGTAGGCGAAGGCGGCCACGCCCAGCCAGATGAACACGAACGACAGCGCCCGCAGCGGCGTAAAGGCCTCGCCCAGGAACACGCCGAGCAGGAACTGCAGGGTCGGGGCGATGAACTGCAGGAAGCCGACGGCGCTCAGCGGCAGGCGGCGGGCCGACCAGGCGAACAGGGCCAGCGGCACGACCGTAGCCGGGCCGGCGGCCAGCAGCAGGATCGCCGTCCGGGCGTCCTGGGTGAAGTGGCCGGCGCCCGAGGCCTGCAGGTGCCAGACATAGAGCAGGCCAGGGATCGCCAGGTAGGCGCACTCGATGAACAGGCCCGTCTGGGCGTCGGCCTTCACCTGCTTTCGCAGGATGGCGTAGACGCAGAAGGTCAGGGCGAGGCCGAGAGACACCAGCGGCAGGTGGCCCAGGGCGATGGTCTGGATGGCCACGCCCACGGCGGCCAGGCCAATGGCGACCTTGCCCTCGGTGCTCATCCGCTCGCGGAACAGCAGGGCGCCGGCCGCCATGTTCATCAGCGGGTTGATGTAGTAGCCGAGGCTGGCCTCGATCACCCGCCCGGCGTTCACCGCCACCACGTAGATCGTCCAGTTGCCGAAGATCGCCAGGGTCGAGAGGAACAGGATCCCCAGGGTCTTGGGCTGGCGCAGCACTTGCGCCACCTGGCCGCCCTGCCTTGCCAGCAACACCAGGCCCCCGGCCCAGATCACCGACCACAGTGTCCGGTGCGCGATCATCTCGAACGAGGTGACGCCCATGACCGACAAGGTGTGGAAATAGAGGGGCAGGAAGCCCCAGAGCAGATAGCAGCCGACGCCGGCCAGATAGGCCGAACGCGCGTCGCCGCCCGGATCGCCGGGCATGTGGCCGCCGGACGTACTGGAAGTCATGGACCGCACCTTTCGCGGAGGGATCTGACAGATAGGGATCCCGGCGTCCGCCCACATCTTGCGGGCTGGCCTTGCGGTGGATGCGAAATTCGCCCGAAGGCGGTTCCGTCGTCCCCCGCTGGCGGAGGACGACGGAGAGGTCGTCTTAGGCCGGGGTCTTCTGCTTGATCAGGCCCTTGTCGTGCAGCAGCTGGGCGATCTGCACGGCGTTCAGGGCCGCGCCCTTGCGCAGGTTGTCGGCGACGCACCAGAGCGCGATGCCGTTGTCGACGGTCGGATCGGTGCGGATGCGCGACACGTAGACGGGGAACTCGCCGGCGCTTTCCTTCGGCGTCATGTAGCCGCCGTTCTCGCGCTTATCGATGACTTCCACGCCCTCGGCGTCACGCAGGATCTCGCGGACGTCGTCCTCGTCCAGCGGGGTCTCGAATTCGATGTTCACCGACTCGGCGTGGCCGACCATGACCGGCACGCGCACGGCGGTGGCGGTCAGCTTGATGGACGGATCCAGGATCTTCTTGGTCTCCGCCATCATTTTCCACTCTTCCTTGGTGAAGCCGTCTTCCATGAAGACGTCGATGTGCGGAATGACGTTGAAGGCGATCTGCTTGGTGAACTTCTTGGGCTCGGGCGCGCCCAGGACGAAGACGCCCTTGGTCTGCTCCCACAGCTCGTCCATGCCTTCCTTGCCCGCGCCCGACACCGACTGGTAGGTCGAGACGACGACGCGCTTGATCTTGGCTTCGGCGTGCAGGGGGGCCAGCACCACGACCAGTTGGGCCGTCGAGCAGTTGGGGTTGGCGATGATGTTCTTGGGCAGGCTGTTGACGGCGTCCGGGTTCACTTCCGGCACCACCAGCGGCACGTCCGGATCCATCCGGAAGTGGCTGGAATTGTCGATGACGATCGCGCCGGCCGCGCCGATCTTCTCGGCCCAGGCGGCCGAGATCGAACCGCCGGCGCTCATCAGCACGATGTCGACCTTCGAGAAGTCGAACTGCTCCAGGTCCTCGCACTTGATGATCTGGCTGCCGAACGAGACCTCGGCCCCGATGGATTTGCGCGAGGCGATGGCGTGCATCTTCTCCACGGGGAATTTCACTTCCTCGAGGATGTTGAACATCTCGCGGCCCACGTTGCCCGTGGCGCCGACCACGGCGACCCGGTAACCCATCGCAGTCTCCAATCTTTCAGCCCCGACAAGGGGAAATGCGCCGTCCCGTTACGCCTGGCAACGCGGGTAGGCAAGGGCAGGGTTTTGCGAAAGGGGCGGCTTATGGCCGCGATTGGTGGAATATTTTTGCGGATAGGCCTTGGCCGGCCGGCGCCGCGCCCAACTATGCCCGTCATTCCCGCCCCTGTGGCGGGAATGACGAGAGTTTAGAGAGTAGTTGCGTAGGGATCCCCGGACGCTTCGTCCAACTGGACAGCCGGCCCGCGCCGGGCGCATACCCACGCCATGCGCAAGCACGACGCCGACGTCATCATCGCCGGGGCCGGCATGGCCGGAACCACCCTGGCGCTCGCCCTCGCCTCGGCGGGGGTAAAGCCCCTGCTGGTCGATCCTCAGCCCTTCGACGCCCAGCTGGCCCCGACCTTCGACGGGCGATCCTCGGCGATCGCCTATTCGTCGTTCCGCCAGTGGCGGGCGATCGGCGCGGGCGAGGCCCTGGCGCCCCACGCCCAGCGCATCGAGCAGATCCTGGTCACCGACGGCAAGGCGCCGGGCGCGGCCTCAGGCAAGCCGTCACCGTTCTTCCTGCGCTTCGACAGCGGCGAGATCGCCGACCGCTCGGACGGCGAGCCGCTGGGCTACCTGATCGAGAACCGCCAGATCCGCGCGGCCCTGTCCAAGGTCGCCATCGACAAGGGCATTGAGGTCATCGCCCCGGCCGGCGCGACGGGCCTCGAGGTCGACGCGTCCGAAGCCCGCGTCACCCTCACCGACGGCCGGGTGCTGAGCGCGCCGCTGGCCGTCAGCGCCGAAGGCCGCAACTCGGCCCTGCGCAAGGCGGCCGGCATCGGCGACATCGGCTGGGGCTACGGCCAGAGCGGCGTCGTCGCCACCGTGAGGATGCAGCGCCCGCACGAGGGCGTGGCGCACGAATATTTCCTGCCCAGCGGTCCGTTCGCCATCCTGCCGCTGACCGACAACCGCGCCAGCCTGGTCTGGACCGAAAGCACGGCGCGCGGCGAGGCCCTGCGCCACGCTTCGCCCGAAGCCTTCCACGCCCACCTGATGCGCCGCTTCGGCGACTTCCTCGGTGACGTCGAGATGGCCGGTCCGGTGTTCGTCTATCCGCTGTCGCTGTCGCTGGCCGAGCGCCTGACCGCGCCGCGCCTGGCCTTGATCGGCGACGCCGCCCATGGGGTGCACCCGATCGCCGGCCAGGGGCTGAACCTGGGCCTGAAGGACGCCGCGGCCTTGGCCGAGGTGGTGGTCGAGGCGATCCGCAACGGCGAGGACATCGGCGCCGAAGCGACGCTGGAGCGCTATGCCCGCTGGCGGCGGTTCGACAATGTCACCAACGCCCTGGCCTTCGACGGCTTCGTGCGGCTGTTCTCGAACGACAATCCGCTGCTGCGCGCCGCCCGCGGGATCGGCATGGCGGCGGTCAACCGCATCGCCCCGGCGCGCCGGTTCTTCATGCACGAGGCCGGCGGCGGGGTGGGGGACCTACCCAAGCTGCTGCGCGGGGCGTCGCTGTAGAACCCCCTCAGTCGGCTTTGCCGACAGCTCCCCCAGAGGGGGAGCATCTTGGCGCTTTAGATCCTCCCCCTCTGGGAGAGGTGGCCCGGAGGGCCGGAGGGAGTGCTACTCTCCGTCCGCCAGGCTGCGGGCTTCTTCCGGCAGCATGATCGGCACGCCGTCGCGGATCGGATAGGCCAGCTTGGCCGTGTGGCTGACAAGCTCGCCACGGGCGCGGTCGTAGAACAGCGGCGCGCGGGTCACCGGACAGACCAGCACCTCCAGCAGGCGCGGATCGACGTCGACGGGCGGGGGCGGAGGAGCGGCGGTCATGGCGTTGTTCTAGAGCAGGTTGCCAAATGGGCAACCCTGCGCGGAACCTCCGGCGCATGGTCGCGGTTGTCGCAGGAGCGATAACAACGATCCCGGATAGCCACATGACCGTCATCGAACGGACCTTCCTGGCCGCCGCCGTGGCCACCAGCACGCTGACCCTCGCCGCCTGCGGCACCATGGGCGGCGAAAACGCCTACAGCCCGCGCCTGTCGACCAAGGCCAGCGACGAGAAGGCCTTCGCCAGCACCTTCGTCTCGTGCCGCGACGAGGTGAGGGCCGGCAAGACCAGCGGCTTCAAGGTGCATCCGGCCAGCGCCACGGCCCGCGACCTGCAGCCCGGCCCCACGGGGCTGGTGCTCAAGGTTCCCTACGACAAGGCCAAGGGCTCTAAGGGCGTGCGCGCCGCGCTGGACGAGCGGCACAAGGCCGCCATGGGCCAATGCCTGTCCGAAAACGGCTACCAGGTGGCCGCCTGGGATGCGGTGAAGCCGTAGCCCTACTGCACCGAGGGCGGCTCGTCGTCGTCCTGGGCGGCGTCGATCTCCAGCAGCGCCACCAGGGTGCTGCGGCGGTCGGCGAGGGTGCGGGCCTCCAGCAGGGCCTGCTTCTCCAGCGGATCGAACGGCAGGGCCATGGCCAGGCTGTTGATCAGGGCGTCGGACGGCGCGGCCTGGGCCTCGCTCCAGTCGATGGCCAGTCCCCTGTGGTCGAGATAGCGGCGCAGGGCGTTGAGCAGCGGCGCGGCGTCGCCTGCCGTCTCCTGCTGGTCCTCGCGCAGATCCAGGTCGAAGGGGGTGAAGTCGGCCCGCACCTGGCGATACGGCGTGCGCGCCGGCAGTTCCTCGCCCAGCTTGAACCGCGCCACCCCGGTCAGGGTGATCAGGTATCGGCCGTCGCTGGTCTCGGCGAAGCTGGTCACCCGGCCCGCGCAGCCGATCGGCGCCAGGGCCGGCCGCGAGGCGTCGCCGCCCGGCCGGGTCTGGACCATGCCGATCATCCGCTCGCCCGACATGGCGTCGTCGAGCATGTTCAGATAGCGCGGCTCGAAGATGTTCAGCGGCAGCTGGCCGCCGGGCAGGAGCAGCGCCCCGTCCAGCGGGAACACGGGGATCACCAGCGGCAGGTCGAGGGTCTTCCGGTATACGCCCGGCATGGCGGCCTCCTTGACTGGACTGTTCTGAACGCGTGACCCCGCCGGGGTTTCCCAGGTTTGAAGCGCGTCGGGCGGCGATGCCGCCCGCACGCCTGGCGCACTCTAGCTGAACAGGATCGACGACAGGCGCTTGCGGCCCTGCTTGGCGACTTCCGAGGTCGGCCCGGCCGCCTCGAACACCGTCAGCAGCTGCTTGCGGGCGGCGTCGTCGTTCCAGGCGCGGTCGCGCTCGATGATGGTCAGCAGCTGGTCGCAGGCCGCGTCGAGCTGGCCGGCGCCGGCCAGGGCCTTGGCCAGCTCGAAGCGGGCCTCGTGGTCGTCGGCGTTCGCGGCCAGGCGCTGTTCGAAGGCTGAGGTCTCGGACGGGGCGGCCTGCGCGAGCTTTAGGGCCGCGCGCACGCTTTCCAGGTCCGGGTCCTTGGCGCCGTCGGGGGCGCGGGCGACGATCTCGGCGGCCAGGTCGGCGTCGCCGCCGGCCAGGTAGCAGCGGGCCAGGCCCCCCAGCGCCTTGATGTTCTCCGGCTCCATCTGCAGCACCTGGGCGAAGGCCTGGGCCGCGCCGCCCAGGTCGCCCAGTTCCAGGCTTTCCTTGGCCATGGCCAGGAGCTCGTCCAGGGCGCCGGCCGCGGGCGGGCCCGAGATGCGCTCGACGAACTGCTGGATCTGGCTTTCGGGCAGGGCGCCCTGGAAGCCGTCCACCGGCTGGCCGTCGACGAAGGCGTAGACGGTGGGGATCGACTGCACGCGCAGCTGGCCGGCGAAGCCCGGGTTCTTGTCGACGTCGATCTTGACCAGCTTGACCGCGCCCTTGGCGGCGGCGACCACCTTCTCCAGCGCCGGGGTCAGCTGGCGGCAGGGGCCGCACCAGGTGGCCCAGAAGTCGACGATGACCGGCTGGGTCTTCGAGGCCTCGATGACGTCGGCCATGAAGCTGGCGTCGGTCCCGTCCTTGATGTGCTCGCTCTTGCCGCCGTTTTGGCCGCCGGCCGGGATGGGGGCCGGCTTTTCACCGATCAGGGACATGACTGCTTCTTCTCTCATGCGCGGACGCTCAGCGCCGCAAGATGGTCCTTGGCGAGGCGGTTCGCAATCGGGGGCTGCGCCTTCTTGCTGTCGAGACGTTTGGCGGCGATGGTGCGCGCCGCCCGTTCGGGGCGCGCCGCCGGGAGCCACATGATCCATCGTCTCGCATCGCGCGCCCTCGCGGGGCTGTCCCTGGCGACGGCGCTCGGCCTCGGCGGCCACGCGGCGGCGGCCCAGGCGGCGGCTCCCGCCGGCCCGGGCAAGGCGATGGCGTGCGAGCCGCTGCTGGCCTTCGTCGGCTCGACGCCGCCGACCGACAGCCGCGAGGCTGTGTTCTTCTGGCCGGCCGACGAGGTCGAGGACGGGATTTACATGTATGCGGTCCTGGCCGCCTCGCCGTCGACGCCGACGAGGCGCGCACCCTGCTGTGGGACGGCTACGCCCAGACGACCCACTATGTGACGCTGGAGAGGATGGCCAGGATCCTGGGCGACTGCCTCTCCACCCCCGCTGGCCGCAAGCTGACGGCCGCGCGGGCGGCCAGCGTCGACGTCGACTGCGCCGGCGAGCCCAGCGTTCGCGCCCGCGGCCCGTGCCTGCGCGTGCGGGTGGGCCCTCAGCGCTAGCCGACGACGGCCATCGCCTCGAAGTCGACGATCATCGGCTCGACGCCCAGGGCGGCCAGGAACTTGCGGAAGCCCGCCTGGCTGACGGCGGTGGTGGCGTCGTTCTTCAGCGGGTGGAAGTTGACCGGATCGGCGTCGGCCAGCGCCTTGTCCAGCACGAAGCGGATCCTGCGCTCGCCGTCGTTGATCAGGCCGAAGGCGGTGACCGAGCCGGGCGTCACGCCCAGGGTCTCGACCATCATCGCCTCGGGGCCGAACGACAGCCGGCCCGACCCGATCACGTGATGCAGCTTCTTCAGGTCGATCGCCGTCTCGCCCAGGGCCGAGATCAGCCACAGCTGACCCTTGGCGTCCTTGAGGAACAGGTTCTTGGTGTGGCCGCCGGGCAGGGCCTTCTTGATCTCGAGCCCCTCCTCGACGCGGAACACGGGCGGGTGGTCGAGGGTGGAATGGTCGACGTCGTGAGCGTCGAAGAAGGCGATGAGGTCGGCGCGGGTCTTCATGGCCCCTGTAAAGCGAAGGGCGGGGCCGCTGGTCAAGCCGCCCCGCCCTTTCAAGAGCGATCCCGTCGGGCCCGCTCCTTACGTCAGCGGGCGCAGGATGATCTCGACCCGGCGGTTCTGGGCGCGGCCCTCGGCGGTGTCGTTGGAGGCGATCGGCTGGCGCTCGCCCTGGCCGGCGACGAAGACGCGGTCGGGCAGCACGCGGCCCGGCCCGGTCAGATAGCCCGCCACCGAGCCGGCGCGGCGCTCCGACAGGGTCTGGTTGTAGGCGTCCGGACCGCTGCTGTCGGCGTGGCCGACGACGTCGATGGTGGTCTGCGGATAGGCGTTGAGGGTGCGGGCCACGTTGTCGAGCACGCGGGTGAACTGCGGCTGCACGTCCGACTTGTCGACGGCGAAGGTCACGTCGCTGGGCATGACCAGCACGATCTGGTCGCCGTTGCGGCGGATCATCACGCCCGAGCCTTCCAGGCTGCGGCGGAAGTCGGCCTGCTGGCGGTCCATGTAGTTGCCGACGGCGCCGCCGGCCAGCGCGCCGATGCCCGCGCCGATCAGGGCGTTCTTGCGGCCCTGCTCGCCCTTGTTGGTGTTGGTCAGGTAGCCCAGAAGGGCGCCGCCGGCCGCGCCGGCCAGGGCGCCCGTGCCGGTGTTGTTGCGCACCGGCATGCCCGTGTACGGGTCGGTGGTGGTGCAGGCCGTCATCGCGCCGGCGCCGATCAGAAGGGCGGCGAGGGCGGAGGCGCGGAACGCGGTCTTCTTGGTCATCATGGCCGGGATCCTGTCGTTGGTCGTGCCGAGTGTAAGCTCGAGCCGGGCAAACGCGCCCGTTTATAGTCAAGTTCCGACAAACCACATGAGCGGGGAATGAACGGCCTTCGTTCCGCCGCCTCTTGGGTGTAGTAAGGCCCGTCTTACTAATCTTCGCCCGTTTTTCTCACCTTCGAAGGCCAACCGTGTCCGCATCCGCCATCGAGCCCATCTCGTTCACTCTCTACAGCAAGGACTTCGCGCGCTTCGCCCAGGAGCTGGGCGCCTCGTTCGAGCGCTATGGCTTCGCGGTGCTGTCGGAGTACGACCTGCCGCAGGATCGCATCGACGCGGCCATTTCCGACACCAAGGCCTTCTTCGCCCTGCCGGTCGAGACCAAGAAGCAGTACGCCGGGGTCAAGGGCGGCGCGCGCGGCTACATCCCGTTCGGCGTCGAGACCGCCAAGGGCGCCACGCACTACGACCTGAAGGAATTCTGGCACATGGGCCGCGACCTGCCGCCCGGCCACCGCTTCCGCGCCACCATGGCCGACAACGTCTGGCCGGCCGAGATTCCGGCCTTCAAGCATGACGTCAGCTGGCTGTACAACGCGCTCGACGGCATGGGCGGCAAGGTGCTGGAAGCCATCGCCACCTACCTGAAGCTCGATCGCGAGTTCTTCAAGCCGACCGTCGAGAACGGCAACAGCGTGCTGCGCCTGCTGCACTATCCGCCGATCCCGCAGGACGCCACCGGCGTGCGCGCCGGCGCCCACGGCGACATCAACACCATCACGCTGCTGCTCGGCGCGGAAGAAGGGGGTCTTGAGCTCCTGGACCGGAACGGCGAGTGGCTGCCGATCAACCCGCCGCCGGGCTGCATCGTCATCAACATCGGCGACATGCTCGAGCGCCTGACCAACCACGTCCTGCCCTCGACCATCCACCGCGTGCAGAACCCGCCGCCGGAGCGCCGCCACCTGCCGCGCTACTCGACGCCGTTCTTCCTGCACTTCGCGTCGGACTACGAGATCAAGACCCTGCCCAACTGCGTCACCGCGGAGAACCCGGATCGCTATCCGGAGTCGATCACCGCCGACGAGTTCCTCCAGCAGCGCCTGCGCGAGATCAAGCTGGCCTGACCGGCCAGCGCCTGGTCCAGAACGACGAAGGCCCCGTCCGCGAGAACGGGGCCTTTTTCATGCCGGCGGCCTCGAGGGCTACTTGGCGATCCGCAGGGCCGAGATCTCCTGGGCGATCGACTTGAAGGCGGTCTTCAGTTCGCCGCCGGTGGCCGGGAAATAGGCCTGGCTGGTCTTGGTGGCGCACGTGGTCAGCATCGACTTGGCGGTGGAGTCGACGTCGAAGCCGACCGTGAAGATGATCACGTTCTTGGCCTTGATCTTGGTGCACAGCTCCTTGGCCTGGGCCGTGGCGTCGCCGTTGGTGGCGTTACAGTTGATGTGATCGGAGGCCGAGCCCGAGCCCGAGCCGGCGTTGCTGGCGATCACGCCCTTGCAATAGGGGGTGTTGAAGGCGCCGTCGGTCATCATCACGACGATCTTCATGGTCTCGGCCGTGCCGTAGGCGGCCGGCTTCTGGGCGCTGTTGGGCCACAGATAGGCGAAGTTCGGCGACACCATGTACCAGCCCCAGGCCAGGCCGATCTGGCCGGCGGTCGAGCCGCCGTCGTCCAGCGCCGAGATCTGGTTCTTCAGCGTCGTGCGGTCGGAGGTCAGCGGGGTGATCTTGGGCGTGGGGCAGGGGTTGCTCGAGGCCGGGTAGTTGCGGCCGACAAGGGCGGTGGTCGGAGCGTCGTCGGTATAGGCGTAGGTTCCGGTGCGCTCGGTGGCGCAGGTGCTGAGGGCCAGGGTCTTGGCGCTGCCGCTGGCGTTGGTGAAGTTCAGGTTGGCGCAGCTGATGTCGCTGCGCGAGGTGCTCAGGCACGAGCCCGTGCCGTTCGCGCCGGCGGTGACGGTGGCGTAGGAGGTGCTGGCCGAGCCCGAGAGGTTGGTGGTCAGGGCCAGGCCCGAGATCGAGTTGATCGTCGGGGTGGCGCTGTTCAGCGCCGTCAGGCCCGTGATCCCGGCCAGGGTCAGCTGGTCGCCGGCCTGGAAGACGTGCGCGGCCTTGGTGGTGATGACGAAGGTGCAGCCCGAGTTCAGGCACTTGTAGACCGTGCCGCTGGAGCCGGCGCTGATCGACGTGCCCGACTGGTTGGCGCCGGTGAACTTGGTGGTCGAGCCGACCGAGGTCACCCTCAGCACCTTGCCGTTCATGCTGCTCTGGTTGGAGCCCAGCACCATGACGTAGTCGTTGACCGCCAGGCCGTGGGCGGCCGAGGTGGTTACCGTCGAAGAGGTGCCCGAGGTGAAGCTGGAGACCGTCTTGGTCGTGGCGGTGTTCCACGCGGCCGAGGCCAGGGCCGAGCTGGGGACCGCGCCGCGCACCGCGTCGGCATAGGTCCCGACGTTGACGCCCATCGAGTAGGGCACGATGGCGACCTTGGAATAGTAGGGGTCCTGGACGTCCTGCACGACGATGTCGACGAGGTCGGTGGCGGCGGTCTTCAGGTCGCTGATGCGCGTGCCGGCCATCGAGCCGGTGATGTCGAGCACCAGGGCGATCTCGAGGTTGTTGGCGGCGCGCACGACCACCGACTGGGCGCCGACGGTCAGTTCCTTCTTGCCGATCAGGCCCAGGATGATGGGGGCGATGGTGACGCTGGCGGTGCCGGTGACCTGCTTGCCGTTGGTCGAGCCGACGAAGCTGGAGGAGGTGGCGGTCTTGCCCAGCTCCGAGGTCAGGGCGGCGTTGCCGAGCGTGGTGAGGGTGGCGGTGTCGGTGGCGGTCGAGCGGGCCGCGATCAGGGTGGCGGCGTCGAGAGAGTCCTGCAGGCGCCGGCGCTCGACGCTCATGCGGCTCAGATCGAAGACGCCGAACACCAGCAGGCAAAGGGGGATCAGGCCCAGGGCCACCCAGACGGCGAGGGCGCCGCGCCGGTCGGAACGGAAACCGCGCAGGCGGCCAGCGGCGCGGGCGAGCGCCCCGCCAAGGCAGGCGGTGGTGCGGCGGCGGACGATCATCGGCGGTGGCCCCTCGTTCTTTCGCGCCGAGCATGGCAGGCGACGGTGAACAGGGGGCAAACGCGCTGGAAATTCAGGCTTCTGCCCGTCGGGCCCGAATGAAGTCGATGAAGGCCCGCAGGGGCGCGGGCATGTGGCGACGGCTGGGATAGTAGAGGAAGGGACCCTCGAACGGCGGATTCCAGTCCTCCAGGATCGGCACCAGGCGGCCCGCGGCCACCGACGGGGCGAGGAAACCCTCGAAGCTGGCGACGACGCCCAGGCCCTCCTCGGCCGCCCGCAGCTCCAGTTCCAGCGACGAGCTGATCAGCGGCCCGTCGGGCGCGATGCGCACGACCTCGCCGTCCTTCTCGAACTCCATGACGATGATCGCGCCGCTGGAGAACCGGTGCCGGATGCAGGGCAGCGACAACAGGTCGCGCGGATGGCGGGGCACGCCGTGGCGGGCCAGGAAGGCGGGCGAGGCGGCCGCCTGGTAGCGCTGCGGACCCGACAGCGGCACGGCGATCATGTCCTTCTCCAGCCGCTCGCCGTAGCGCACGCCGGCGTCGGCGCCGGCCGCCAGCACGTCGACGAAGGTGTCCTCGGCGGTGATCTCCAGGGTGATCCCGGGATTGGCTTTCAGGAACGGGCCGACGAAGTCGGGCAGGACCAGGCGCGCCACCACGACGGGCACGTTCAGCTTAAGGGTTCCGGTCGGGCTGTCGCGGAACTGGTTCACCGCGTCCAGCGCCCCGGCCACGTCTGCCAGGGCCGGCGCCAGCCGTTCGAGCAGGCGCTGGCCGGCTTCCGTCGGCGTGACGCTGCGGGTGGTGCGGTTGAGCAGCCGCACGCCCAGCGCCGCCTCCAGCCGCCGCACCGCCTCGCTCAGCGACGAGGGCGACACCCCGCGCCCCACGGCCGCGCCGCGAAAGCTCCTGGCCCGGGCGACGGCGGCGAAGGCGTCGAGATCGGCGAGGTCGGGACTGGCCATTGTGCGAAATTCCGAACGGCCCGTGCGCCGTCGGCCGGATTATCGCACAGGTCGCGCGAGGTCATAGTCGGCTTGTCCAACACCCGCGGCCCTCCCCCGGCCGCCGACAGGAGAACCGTCATGCGCACGCTCAAGCTCGGAACCACCGGTCCCGCCGTCTCGGCCCTCGGCCTCGGCTGCATGGGGATGTCCGACGACCTCTACGGCCCCGCCGACCGCGCCGAGGCCATCGCCACCATCCACGCGGCCATGGAGGCCGGCGTCACCCTGCTCGACACCGGCGACTTCTACGGCATGGGGCACAACGAGATGCTGATCGCGCAGGCCCTGCAGGGCCAGGATCGCGACAAGGCCGTGATCAGCGTCAAGTTCGGCGCCCTGCGCGGTCCCGACGGGGCCTTCCTGGGCTTCGACAGCCGGCCCAAGGCGATCCGCAACTTCGTGACCTATTCGCTGCGCCGCCTGCGGGTGGACCATATCGACGTCTACCGGCCCTCGCGCCTCGACCCCGACGTGCCGATCGAGGACACCATCGGCGCCCTCGCCGAGCTGCGCGACGCCGGCTACATCCGCCACATCGGCCTGTCTGAGGTGGGCGCCGAGACCATCCGCCGCGCCGCCGCCACGGCGCCGATCTGCGACCTGCAGATCGAATACTCGCTGCTCTCGCGCGGGATCGAGGACGCCATCCTGCCCACCCTGCGCGAGCTCGGCATCGGCCTCACCGCCTATGGCGTGCTGTCGCGCGGCCTGATCAGCGGCCACTGGAGCAAGGACGCCCAGCGCGGCGCCCGCGACTTCCGGGTCTATTCGCCGCGCTTCCAGGGCGAGAACCTCGATCGCAACCTGGCTCTGGTCGAGACCCTGCGCGCGGTGGCCGAACAGAAGGGTGTCTCGGTGGCCCAGATCGCCATCGCCTGGGTCGCCTCGCGCGGCGACGACATCGTCCCGCTGGTCGGGGCGCGTCGTCGGGATCGCCTGACCGAGGCCTTGGGCGCGCTCGACGTCGTGCTGTCGGCGGACGACCTTGTCGCCATCGAGGCGGCGGTGCCCAAGGGCGCGGCGGCCGGCGAGCGCTACGCCGCCGCGATGATGGCCCACCTCGACAGCGAGAAGTGAGAGGCAGTGCGTCCTTCGAACCCGCTTCGCGGGCGCCTCAGGATGACGATTCCAGTGTGCAGGTCTCCTCATCCTGAGGTGCGAGGCGTAGCCGAGCCTCGAAGGACGCAGGGCGCGCCCGCCCTTTTCGGCCTCGACGTCCGTTCAACGGTTTCCTCGACGCCCGGCGCGCTCTAGGCAGGGCGCTGAGGCCATCGGAGGTTCGGCATGAACGGTTTCAATCGGCGCACGGTGCTGGGCGGTGGCGCGGCCGCGACCATGGCCCTCTCGTTCGGCTCGAACGCCGGCGCGGCCGTCGGCCGGGCCAAGGTGCTGATGCTGTCGGACCTGCACTCGGCCTACGGGATCACCCCGGCGCTGCTGGAGGCCATGCGCCGCATCGTTCGCCGCGACGCCGCCCCCAGCCTGATCCTGCTGAACGGCGACCTGTTCGAGGCCGGCAACGTCGTGGCCAAGCGCACCGACGGCGCCCTCGACTGGGCGTTCCTGGAGGCGGTCGCCAAGCTGGCGCCGACGGTGATCAACATCGGCAATCACGACGCCGACCTGGTCGAGGACATCGCCGCCGCCGCCGACCGCGCCCGGGCGCTGGGCATCACCGTGATCAGCAACATCGTCGACAAGCGCACCGGCGCGCCCGTCGCCTCCTCGCGCGCCACGCTCGACCTCGGTTTCCCGGTCCACCTGATCGGCTGGGCCACCAACTCGATCGACACCTATCCCAAGGCGATCCGCCCGGACCTGGCCATCCCGGCCCCGACGGCATGGGCGCAGGCCAACCTGCCGGCCGCGCCGCCCCAGGACGGCATGCTGGTGGTGATGAGCCATGCGGGCCTGCCCGCCGACCGGCCGCTGCTGGCCGGCCTGCCCGAGCGCACCCTGTTCCTGGGCGGCCACAACCACGTGACGGTGGAGCACGCCCAGGGGACCAGCCGCTACGTCCACACCGGCGCCTGGGGCCAGCCGCTGACGGTGGCCACGATCGACCGCGCCCGCAAGGCCGAGCCGATCCGCATCTCCCGCGTGGTCGTCGATCCGCGCGGCCCGGCCGACCCGGCCCTGGCGCGGCAGGTCAGGGACACGCTCGCCGCCACCCTGACGCCCGAGGAGCGGGCGGTGGTCGCCAGGATCCCCAAGGCGCTGTCGCTGGGCGACACCGGCCGCCACGTCGCCGGCCTGATGGCCCGGGCCGCGGGCGCCGACATCGGCTTCATGGGCCACACCACCCTTGGCATGGGCCTGCCGGCCGGCGAGCTGACCCGCTACGCCTACGACGCGGTGGTGCGCTTTGAGGGCAGGATCGTGAAGGCCCAGGTCGACGCCAGGACCCTGGCCGACATCCTCACGCGCACCGACCAGGACCGGGGCTTCCCGTTCGACCGGCTGACCGGCGACTTCGCCTACGCCAGCGGTCCCACCCGTCCCGACAAGACCCACCTGACCGTCGTCACCACCGACTGGTGCGCCGGTCGTCAGCACGAGTATTTCGGCCGCGACGACCTGTCGTTCAGCGACACCGGCCTGAAGGTGAAGCCGTCGATCCTGGCCGAGCTGGCGGCGGGCTAGCGCTCCTCGACCACGGCGCGGAACGACGTCGGCCAGTCGGCCTCGTCCATGCCGATGCAGTCGGCCGAGGCGTCGCGGATCAGGGCGAAGCGTTCGCCGTCCCAGACCCAGTCGCGCCGCTGTCCGCAGCCGCCGTAGCGGCTCTCGCGGAACCGCGCGCTCAGCACCCGGGTCTGGTAGTCGTAGGTGACATTGGTCAGCTCCGGGTCGATGCCGCCGGGGCCGTCGCCGAAGGCCGGCGGCGGCAGCAGGCGACCGCTCGCGTCGGTCAGGTGCAGCTTGGCGTCCTCGTTGATCGACGCGCCGCTGCAGTTCGAAACCCACAGGATCTTGTCGGACGCCAGGCGGATGGTGGCGAACTCCGACAGGGCCTCGCAGGCCTTGGCTACTTCGGGCGGGGTCGGCGGCACGCTGGCCCAGGGCGGCGCGGGCGGACGGCTGACGATGGGCGGCGAGGCGGCTACGCCGGGCTTGGCCCGTGACCAGGCCAGGGCCGCTGCGGCCTCTTTCAGGGCGATGGTCGCCGCCGGCCAGGGATCCGAGGTCAGGCCCAGCTTCAGGCTGGCGCCGGTCGCCAGGGCGTCGAGCACGCGCTCGATCTCGGCGTCGTCATAGATCACGGTTCGCGTGGAGGGGCGGTCGGCGCGGCCGGGCAGGGTCGACGACCACAGGATCGCGCCGGACTTGTCGGCGATCTCGATCCTGAGCTGGCCGCCGGACGGGCGCAGGGTGCGCACGTGGGCCCCGAACACCAGCCGGCGTCCGTTCGGGGTCTCGACCAGCAGCACGTAGCCGGGCTTGGCCAAGGTCTCGCCCGCGCCCCAGGTCGAGCAGCCGACGGCGTCGCACAGGCCGCGCCAGTTGCCGGCGTCGAAGGCTTCGGCCGCGCGGGCGCTTCCCGCGCCGAACAGGAAGACGGGTGCCAGCAGCGCCGCTAGCAGGGTCTTGCTCGTCATCGATCCACGATCCGGGCGCGGTACAGCACCGGCCAGTCCTTCTCGGTCACGCCCTGGCAGGAGTCGCCTCTTAGTTCCGCCCGCTCGACGAGGTGGAAGGCCGCGCCGTCCCACGCCCAGCGTAGCGCCTCGCCGCAGTCCCGGCCCGCGCTGGCGTAGGAGACGGCGCTGAGCAGTCTGGTCGCCGGATCGTAGGCCAGGTTGTGGGCTGGTGGTTCGCTGTCCGGGGCGGTCGGCGTCGCCAGGGGCAGCACGGCGCCGGCCTCGTCGGTCAGCGCCAGCACGGCGTCGTGATTGTATCCCGAGCCGCAGGTTCCGATCCAAAGCACCTTGCCGGGGGCCAGCCTGGCGGCTTGCACGCCGCCTTGGCCCGGTGGGCAGCCCTCGTCGTAATTGGCGAAGGCGAGGGGCGGCGGGGTTCGAGGCAGGTCGGCCTGCGACACGGCCGGGGCGCGGCTGACGGCGGCGCGGTCCGCATCGCGCCGGTCGTGGCCGCGGATCCAGGCCAGGGCCGCCGTCGCCCCCGCGAGAGGGATCTGGGCGGCGAATTCCGGGCGTCCCTCGACCCTGACCCGAAGCCGGTCCCCCGCCTCAATGGCGCGGAGGGCGGCGTCGATCGTCGCGGGGTCGGCGGTGCGGAAGACCAGCCATCGCTCGTCGGGGTCGAGGCCGGTGACGAGGCGAGCCCACGGGGGCTGGCCCTGTCGGCTAGTCACGTCGATCCGGAAGGCGACCGGCCGGTTTCGGTTCGCGACCTCTCCGCGCGGGGCCCCGATGGTCAGGGCGCGCTCGCCGTTCGCCTTCTCGACCAGGATGACGTGGCCGGAGCCGCCGCCGCCTATGGCCCAGGCGGTGCAGGTAGAAGCACCGTCGCAGGCGGCGAACCAGCGGTCCTTCTCGAACGCCCAGTCATCGGCGCGCGCGGGCGGGCTCGCCGCGACGACGCCGACCGCCAGCGCCAACGCCGGCCAGACTCTTGAAAACATCGACGCACGCCCCGAACGCTTCCCGAAGGTAGAGTGCTGGCGCGGCGCGCGCCGTCAAGCGTGTGGAGCTATTCCACCGTCACCGACTTGGCCAGGTTGCGGGGCTGGTCGACGTCGGCGCCCTTGATGACGGCCACGTGGTAGGCCAGCAGCTGGATCGGGGCCGACATCACCAGGGTCGAGACCAGCGGGTCGCTGGCCGGGGCGGTGACCACCACCTTGGCGCCCTCGGGGGCGTGCTTCACGCCCTCGGTGTCGGTGATGAAGATCACTTGGCCGCCGCGCGCCATGACCTCGCTCATGTTCGACGCCGACTTCTCGAACCAGCTGTCGTGGGGCGCGAGGATGACGATCGGGGTCTTGTCGTCCACGAGGGCGATCGGGCCGTGCTTCAGCTCGCCGGCCGCGTAGCCCTCGGCGTGGATGTAGCTGATCTCCTTGAGCTTCAGCGCGCCTTCCAGGGCCAGGGCCGACATCGGGCCGCGGCCCAGATAGAGGACGTCGCGGGCCTTGGCCACGTCGGCGGCGATCTCCTTGATCGCGCCTTCCAGGTGGATGGCCTCGGCGATCAGGCGCGGGGCCTCCAGCAGCACCTTCACCAGCCGCTGCTCCTCGGCCGCGTCGATCGTCCCGCGCGCCTTGGCGGCGGCCACGGCGATGGCGGTCAGCACGCTGACCTGGGCGGTGAAGGCCTTGGTCGAGGCCACGCCGATCTCGGGACCGCAGTGGATCGGCCAGACCACGTCGACCTCGCGGGCCATGGTCGATTCCGTGGCGTTGACCACCACGGCGCTCTTCATGCCCTTGGCCTTGCAGTAGCGCAGGGCGGCCAGGGTGTCGGCGGTCTCGCCCGACTGCGACATGGCCACGACCAGCGCGCCCGGCCGCAGGGCTGGCTGGCGGTAGCGGAACTCCGAGGCGATCTCGACGTCGACCGGCAGGTCGGCCAGCTGCTCGATCAGGTACTTGCCGACGACGCCGGCGATGTAGGAGGTGCCGCAGGCGACGATCTGGATCCGCTCCAGCTTGGCCCAGTCGACGTCCCCGGGAATGGCGGTGCGGCTGGTCAGGGCGTCCACATAGGCCGCGATGGTGCGCTGGCACCCTTCGGGCTGGTCGTGGATCTCCTTTTCCATGAAGTGGCGGTAGGCGCCCTTCTCCATCATCACCGCGCTGGTCGGCACCACGCGCACGGGACGGGTCACCGCCGCGCCCGAGGCGTCGAAGATCTTGGCGCCGTCGTGGTCGAGGGCCACGTAGTCGCCCTCGTCGAGATAGATCACCCGGTTGGTGAACGGACCGACGGCCAGGGCGTCCGAGCCCAGGAACATCTCGCCCTGGCCCTCGCCCACCACCAGGGGGCTGCCCCGGCGGGCGCCCAGCACCAGGTTGTCGGCGCCCTCGATCAGCACGGCCAGGGCGTAGGCGCCGGTCAGGCGATCGAGCGTGGCCTTGAAGGCGTCGAGCGGCGCCAGGCCGGTGGCCAGCTCGGCGTCGATCAGGTGGGCGATCACCTCGGTGTCGGTGTCGCTCTCGAAGGTGCGGCCGGCGGCGGCCAGCTCGGCCTTGAGCTCGGCGAAGTTCTCGATGATGCCGTTGTGCACCAGCGTCACGCGACCAGCGCGGTGGGGGTGGGCGTTGGCGACGTTGGGCGCGCCGTGGGTGGCCCAGCGGGTGTGGCCGATGCCGGTGGTGGCGACCAGCGGCTCGGCGGCCAGCACCTCTTCGAGAGCCTTGATCTTGCCCTTGGCGCGACGGCGCTCCACGCCGCCGCCGACCACGCCCGCCACGCCGGCGGAGTCGTAGCCCCGGTATTCGAGCCGCTTGAGGCTCTCGACCAGACGCTCGGCGACGGGGGCCTTACCGACGATGCCGATGATGCCGCACATGGGACATGATCCTTTGTAGAACGCGCCTGGAGGACTATTGCTACCAGCACGGGATATTTCGAGCGCGGCCTTTAGCACTCGTGCAGGGACGGGCGACGTAAATCTGCATTTCGGATCGTTTCGCGGTCCGTACGAGACTTCGAAGACGCTCTATATGGGCGTCGCTACGATTCACACAGCGACCCGCATAGCGACGAAGACGATCACCATGAGCAAGCGCGCCTATTTCGGCACCGACGGCATCCGCGGCCAGGCCAACAAGCACCCGATGACCGCCGAAGTCGCCCTGCGCGTCGGCCTGGCGGCCGGCAAGCTGTTCCGCTCGCAGGACGACCGCCGCCATCTGGTGGTGATCGGCAAGGACACCCGGCTGTCGGGCTACATGATCGAACCGGCCCTGGTCGCGGGCCTGACCAGCGTGGGCATGGACGTCCGGCTGTTCGGCCCGTTGCCGACCCCGGCCGTGGCGATGATGACCCGCTCGATGCGCGCCGACCTCGGCATCATGATCAGCGCCAGCCACAACAACTTCGCCGACAACGGCATCAAGCTGTTCGGCCCCGACGGCTACAAGCTGTCGGACGAGCAGGAACTGAAGATCGAGGCCCTGATGGACGAGGGCCTGCAGGAAGGCCTCGCCGCCCCGCGCGACCTGGGCCGCGTCAAGCGCATCGACGACGCCCAGGCCCGCTACGTCGAGATCGTCAAGGCGACCTTCCCGCGTCACCTGTCGCTGTCGGGCCTGCGCATCGTCATCGATTGCGCCAACGGCGCGGCCTACAAGGTGGCCCCGACGGCCCTCTACGAGCTGGGCGCCGAGGTCATCAGCCTGGGCGTGACGCCCGACGGCACCAACATCAACGAGGAATGCGGCTCGACCCATCCGGACGCGATGGCCAAGCTGGTGCGCGACTACCGCGCCGACATCGGCATCGCCCTCGACGGCGACGCCGACCGCCTGGTGATCTGCGACGAGAAGGGCCTCGTCGTCGACGGCGACCAGATCATGGCCATCATCGCCGGCGCCTTCGCCCGGGCCGGCACGCTGAAGGCCGGCGGCGTCGTGGCCACGGTGATGTCGAACCTCGGCCTCGAGCGCCAGCTGGCGACCCTGGGCCTGACGCTTGAGCGCACCTCGGTCGGCGACCGCTACGTCATGCAGCGCATGCGCGAGGGGGGCTTCAACGTCGGCGGCGAGCAGTCGGGCCACCTGATCCTGTCGGACTTCTCGACCACCGGCGATGGTTTGATCGCGGCCCTGCAGGTGCTGGCGGTGATGGTCGAGAGCGGGCGCCCGATGAGCGCCCTGGCCCGCCAGTTCGAGCCGTTGCCGCAGCTGCTGGAGAACGTCCGCTTCGCCGGCGGCAAGCCGCTGGAGGCCAAGGCCGTCAAGGAGGCCATCGCCGACGGCGAGGCCCGGCTGAACGGCAATGGCCGCATCGTCGTGCGCGCCTCGGGCACCGAGCCGCTGATCCGCATCATGGCCGAGGGCGACGACCCGGCCCTGGTGCGCAAGGTGGTCGGCGACATCGCCGCCGCGGTGAAGGCCGTCTGAGCACGAATATTCCGTGTGCCTGCACGAATTCGGGCGAAAAGGCGGCCGAAACCCGCCTAAAAGGCGACGGCTCAGGTTGTGTTTCGTCAGTTTCGTGACATCGTCGTCCCGTGGTTAACGGCGCGAGCCCCCACAGCGCCGAGCCACGGAGGAAACCCAAGGTGTTCCATACGCATGGTTCGCGGCCCCCCGCCGCGCCCGGCCTCCTGCACAGCCGCGAGTTCCGTCGGGCGATGCTGTTCGGCGGCGCGTTCAGCGCGCTGTTCTGGCTGGCCACGGCCTATGGCGCCAGCCGCCTGCTGCTGAACCTCTGAGCACGGCCGAGAGGTTTTTTCCGCGCCGGTCTCAGGCCGAGGCGCGCTCCACCAGATCATAGGCTTCCAGAACGTCGGCCGGCGCCGTCGTCCCGGGCGGCTGACGCAAGGCCTCCAGCAGCAGGTCCAGAGCCCGGCCGGTCATCCGGTCGATCGGCTGGCGCACGGTTGTCAGGGGCGGCCAGACGCGCGTCGCCAGCAGGGTGTCGTCGAAGCCGGCCACGGCCAGGTCGCGGGGCAGGGAAAGCCCCCGCCGATGGGCGACCCACAGGGCGCCGGCCGCCATGTCGTCATTGGCCGCGACGATGGCGTCGGGCGGCTCGGGCAGGGCCAGCAGCCGCTCGGTCGCCGCAAGGCCCGACTCGAAGGTGAAGCGGCCCTCGATCACCAGCTCGTCCGGCAGCGGCAGGCCGTGCGCGGCCAGAGCCTGGCGACAGCCCTCCAAGCGCTCGGCGCTGTCGGAATGGTCCTGCGGGCCCGCGATCACGGCGATGCGCCGCCGGCCCTTGGCGGCCAGCCGCGCGGTGACGGCGTGCGAGGCGGCGCGGTTGTCGATGCGCACGGTGATCATGTCGGGCAGGGGCGCGGCGGTGGCGATCGAGGCGGCGGCCAGGCCCAGGGCCGCGAAGCCGGGCGAGCCGCTCAGCACGGTGTCGAAGGGCGGTAGCAGCAGCAGGGCGTCGGCTCCGGACCGCTGCAGCGACCGGGCGACCTCCAGGGCCTCGCCGGGCGAGCCGGCCTTGCGGGTGATCAGCTGCAGGCCGCGCTCGGCGCTGGCCACGGCGGCGGCGGCCAGCACGGCGTGGATGAACATGCTGTCGACCCCGGCATAGAGCAGCCCCACCCGCGCCGGCGCCGCGCCGACCAGCCGCCGGGCGGCCGAACTGGGCACGTAACCCAGCGCCGCGATGGCCGCCATCACCCGCTCGCGGGTCTCGCGGCTGAACTTGCCCGTGCCGTTGAAGACGTTCGAGACGGTCATGGCCGAGACCCCGGCCCGCGCCGCCACGTCCTTGATCGTCACCCGGGCCTTCTCGCGGGGGCGCCTGGCGCGTTGCATGATCCTGGCTCCGCTGGCTCCCGAGGCGCGACGCGAACGCCGTTCGGAAAGAGGGTTGTAGTTTAACGATAAACCTAACAACCCTTCGACGCGACTCATCATCAGCGAAGCTTGCCCATGACGTCTTCCGCCGCCGCGACCTCGACCAACGCCACCGCGCCCGCCAAGAGCCACTACGTCGTCCTGGACGGCCTGCGGGGCGTGGCCGCCCTGATGGTGGTGGCCTTCCACCTGTTCGAGGCCTATTCCGGCGGCAGTCCGCACAAGCAGATCATCAACCACGGCTACCTGGCGGTGGACTTCTTCTTCCTGCTGTCGGGCTTCGTCGTGGCCTACGCCTACGACGACCGCTGGGGCGGCCAGATGAGCCAGTGGCAGTTCTACAAGCGGCGCCTGGTGCGGCTGCAGCCGATGATCGTCATCGGCGGCCTGATCGGCGCGGCGCTGCTGGCGTTCCAGCACTCGCCGATGTTCCCCAGGCTCGAGACCGTCACCACCTGGCAGGTGATCGGCGTGATGCTGCTGAGCTTCGTGATGATCCCGCTGATCCCGTCGGCCGAGATCCGCGGCTGGGGCGAGATCTATCCGCTGAACGGCCCGCAGTGGTCGCTGTTCTACGAGTACGTCGCCAACATCCTCTACGCCGTCGGCCTGCGGAAGCTGCCGATCCGCTGGCTGGCCGCGCTGGTCGCCGTCTCGGCCCTGGCGCTGGTCGGCCTGCTGGTGCTGGGCCCGCGCGGCGATGTCATCGGCGGCTGGGCGCTGGACGCCAAGGGGATCCAGATCGGCCTGACCCGGGTGATGTTCCCGTTCTTCGCCGGCGTGCTGCTGATGCGGCTGGGCAAGCGCATCAAGGTCCGCCACGCCTTCCTGCTCTGCAGCCTGCTGCTGATCGCGGCCCTGTCGCTGCCGCGCTTCGGCGGAACCGGGCGGCTGTGGGTCAACGGCCTGTACGAGGCGGCCTGCGTGATCGTGCTGTTCCCGCTGATCGTCGCCATCGGCGCCGGCGAGAAGGACGCGACCGGCCCCAGCGTGCGCGTCGCCCGCTTCTTCGGCGACATGTCCTACCCGCTCTACATCACCCACTATCCGCTGATCTACGTCTACACCGCCTGGGTGGTGGACCATAAGATCCCCGCCGCCCAGGGGGCGGTGGTCGGCGCCGGGGTGTTCGTGGCGGCGGTGGCGATCGCCTGGGTCAGCCTCAAGCTCTACGACGAGCCCGTGCGGCGCTGGCTGGCGGGCAGGCTGCTGCGTCGGGCCTGATCTCCCTAAACGCCCGTCATTCCCGCCCTTGTGGCGGGAACCCCTCTTTAGCCGCAAGGGCAGGGAGGGCGGATCGCTGGCGATCCGCTTACGCCTCACCTGCGGGCGGACCCAGAGGTTCCCGCCACAAGGGCGGGAATGACGGGAGAGATGGGATCAGAACCCGATCTTCGGGGCCTTCAGGCGGCGCTTGTTGACGTGGCCCTTGGGCGCGGGGGCCTCGATCTCCTCGGGCAGTTCGCCCTTGAAGTAGAAGCGCTGCCAGGCCTCCTTGGTGGCGGCCGGGTCGCGGGCGGCGATGCGGGCGTTGAACTCGCCGCGCTTCTCGGCCCAGACGTCGTACTGCTTGCGCATGTCGGGGTTGGAGTTGAAGTGCCGGATGACCGGCTGCACCGTCTCCAGCGGCTTGTCCTGGATCATGGTGATGAAGCAGAACGGCTCGCCCTTGGCGAACTTCACCGTGCCGGGGCGGGTGAACACCCAGTTCATCGTGAAGGGGAAGGGCAGCCAGTCTGTCTCGACCAGGCCGGCCAGCGGCTGGATGCCGTCCTTGATGTGGTTGGGCGGACCCATGGTCCAGATCAGCCAGTCCGGCGGCGTGCGGAACAGGTAGCCGGTGTGGAAGGTGATCGTCCCGCGCGAGAAGTGCGACTTGACGAAGTCGTCGAAGCCCGGATGCGGGTGGTCGGCCTTGAAGGTGATGTCGTTCTGGTGGATGCCGCCGTTCCAGGTGGCCTCGAAGCCGACCGGGCACAGGATCTCCCAGCCGGTGGTGTTGGCCATGGTCAGCGGCAGGCAGCGATAGGGGTGGCGGTCGGCGAAGTTGTCCATCCAGGCCCGCTGCGGGCGCCCCGGCACGATTTCCGGCGGCCGGCTCTCGGTGGGATAGCACTCCAGATACATGCCGCTTCTTTCCCGTCTTTATCGCGCCGAACCCGGCCCTTTGTCCTGCTCTAGCCCTGCGGAGGCGTTCCCGTCCAGCCGTCGGCCTCGGCCGGCTCGGCTTCGCCCCCCGACCGCCCCTGGCGCTGGGCCAGCTTGCGCAACTCCTCGTCGCGGGCGGCCGTGTCCCAGGCCCCGCCGGCCTCGCCCGGACGCATGCGCGCCAGGTCGGCGGCCAGCAGCCGGTCCATGGTCTGGGCCGCGTCGCGCGAGGCCAGGATATAGGCCTCTTCCTGGCCCCACATCGGCTTGAGGTCCTCGAAGGTCTTGCGGTCGTGGCGACGGAAGAACGAGGTGGCGCGATAGGCCTTGTGCGCCCGGAAGCCCAGCTTCTGCAGCGCGGTCGAGCCCAGGGCCAGGGCCGCCTCGAAGCTCTCCCGCTCGACCGCGTCGGCGCCGTTGGCCAGGAGGTCGTAGGCGTGGCGGCGGTCCCAGGCGCGGGCCAGGATGATCAGGTTGGGGAAGGCCTTGCGGGCGGTCTCCACCAGTTCGGCGGTCTTCTCGCGGTCGTCCAGGGCGACGATCAGCATGCGGGCGTGCTCGGCGCCGGCGGCGCGCAGCAGATCGAGGCGCGTGGCGTCGCCGTAGTGCACCCGCCGGCCGAAGCGCCGCAGCAGTTCGATCTGCTCGATGTCGCTGTCCAGAACCGTCGACTTGAAGCCGTTGGCCTGCAGCAGGCGGCCGGTGATCTGACCGAAGCGACCAAAGCCCGCGATGATGATGTCGGGCTCGCCTTCGTCGAAGTTCGGCGCTTCCGCATCGACGTCGGCGATGGCGGCGTTCATCAGTTCGGCGATGCGCTCGTAGAGGATCATCGCCACCGGAGTCAGGGCCATGGACACCGCGACCGTGGCCGTCAGCAGGGCCGCCAGGTCCGCGCCGATGACGCCGGCGCCGACCGTGAAGCTCAGCAGCACGAAGGCGAACTCGCCGCCCTGGGCCAGGGCGGTGGCCACGGCGGCGGCGCTGCGCCCTTGCGCGCCGGCGATGCGGGCGATCCCGAACATCACCGCGAACTTCAGGACCATCAGGCCCAGCACCAGGCCGATCAGGGTCAGCGGCTGGCGGGCGATCAGGGTCAGGTCGATGCCCGCGCCGACGGTGATGAAGAACAGGCCGAGCAAGAGGCCGCGGAACGGCTCGATGTCGGTCTCCAGCTCGCGGCGGAACTCGCTCTCGGCCAGCACCACGCCGGCCAGGAAGGCGCCCAGGGCCGGCGACAGGCCCACCGACTGCATCAGGCCCGCGACGCCGACCACGATCAGCAGGGCCGCGGCGGTGAAGATCTCGCGCAGGCGGGCCTCGGCGATGAAGCGGAAGATCGGCCGCACGACGAACCGGCCGCTGCCGACCACCACGCCCACCGCGCCCAGCACGGCCAGGCCCTGGGCCCAGGCCGGCAGGTGCGAGATCAGGCTGGCCCCGTGACCGCCGGCGTCGCCCGCATGGACGTCGGGCGCCACCGTGGCCAGCAGCGGCAGCAGGGCGAACATCGGGATCACCGCCAGGTCCTGCAGCAGCAGCACGCCGAAGGCGGCGCGGCCGACCGGACCCTGGCGCAGGCCCTTCTCGTCGAGGGTCTGCAGCACGATGGCGGTCGACGACATGGCCAGGACGAGGCCCACGGCCAGGGCCGTCTGCCACGGCAGGCTCAGCAGGTAGCCGACGGCGGCCACGGCCAGGGCCGTGCCCACCACCTGGGCGCCGCCCAGGCCGAAGATCGTCTTGCGCATCTCCCACAGGGTCGAGGGGCGCACCTCCAGGCCGATCAGAAACAGCAGGATGACGACGCCGAACTCGGCGAAGCGCATGACGTCGTGCTGCTCGCCCACCAGCGACAGCATGGCCGGGCCGATCAGCACGCCGGCGATCAGGTAGCCCAGCACCGAGCCCAGCCCCAGGCGCTTGGCGATCGGCACCGAGATCACCGCGGCGCCCAGATAGACGAGGGTCTGCTTCAGGAACGGTTCCATGCCTTACGCTCCTTCGGCCGCGTGGTCGGCGGCCAGCAGGGCCGACATCCGCGCCTGGTAGCGCAGGGCCTCGGCCTTCAGCTGCTCGTCGTCCTTCATCGCCGCGCCGTGCACCACGAACGGCGTCTCCCAGACCATGCCGCACAGATAGGCGGTCTGCTCCAGCGGGCGCAGGAATTCGTCCAGGGTGAAGCGGTTGTAGCCCTTGGCGTGGTAGGCCTGGGCCGGGCCGCCGGTGGTGCAGGCCACGAACAGGCGCTTGCCCGCCAGGGCGTCGCCGCCCAGGCCGTAGGCGAAGCCGTGCAGCCAGACCAGGTCCAGCCACTCCTTCATCAGGGCCGGCGGCGAGTACCAGAACAGCGGGAACTGCAGGGCGATGATGTCGTGGTCGACGAGCCGCTGCTGCTCGGCCTCGATGTCGATCGAGAAGTCCGGATAGGTCTCGTACAGGTCGTGGAAGGTGACGCCGGAAAGGGCCTTGGCCGCCTTGGCCAGCACGCGATTGGCGCGCGATCGCTCAAGCGCCGGATGGGCCAGGGTCAGGAGGGCGCCGGCGGTGGCGGGCGTCATGTTCGGGGTGCTAGGCTCGATCGTCACGCTCGGTCGCCTACCGTAATCGCGTGACGGGAAAATTTATTCATCAAGGCTTGAATTTCTCCGGCCGGCGGGCGAGAGCAGTCGGCGAACGTCGCTCCGGGAGGAAGCATGGTCGACAAGGTGAAATCCGACGCCGCGCAAGCGTTGGCCGGTCTGCTGTTCGACGGCATGACCATCATGGCGGGGGGCTTTGGTCTCTGCGGCATTCCCGAAAACCTGATCGCGGCGATCCGCGAAACGGGGGTCAAGGACCTCACGGTCATCTCCAACAACTGCGGGGTCGACGGATTCGGCCTGGGCATCCTGCTGGAGAACCGTCAGATCAAGAAGATGGTCTCGTCCTATGTGGGCGAGAACAAGCTGTTCGAACAGCTATACCTGAGCGGGGAGCTCGAACTGGAGTTCAATCCGCAGGGCACGCTGGCCGAACGCATCCGCGCCGGCGGCGCGGGCATCCCGGCCTTCTTCACGCGCACCGGCTACGGCACCCTCGTCGCCGAGGGCAAGGAAGTCCGCGAGTTCGACGGCGAGATGTACGTGATGGAGCGCGGCCTGACCGCCGACCTTTCCATCGTCAAGGCCTGGAAGGCCGACGCTGAGGGCAACCTCGTCTATCGAAAGACCGCCCGGAACTTCAATCCGATGATGGCCACGGCCGGCAAGGCCACCGTCGTCGAGGTCGAGGAGCTGGTCGAGATCGGCGCGCTCGACAAGGACAACATCCACACGCCCGGCATCTTCGTCGATCGCCTGATCAAGGGCGCGAAGTTCGAGAAGCGCATCGAGCGCGTGACCACTCGCCAGAAGGAACAAGCGTAATGGCCTGGACCCGCGACGAGATGGCGGCCCGCGCCGCCAAGGAGCTGCGCGACGGCTTCTACGTCAACCTGGGCATCGGCATCCCGACCCTCGTGGCCAACTACATCCCCGAGGGCATGCACGTGACGCTGCAGAGCGAGAACGGCATGCTGGGCATGGGTCCCTTTCCCTACGAGGGCGAGGAAGACGCCGACCTGATCAACGCCGGCAAGCAGACGATCACCGAGCTGGATTCGAGTTCGTACTTCAGCTCGGCCGACAGCTTCGCCATGATCCGCGGCGGCCACATCGCCCTGTCGATCCTGGGCGGCATGCAGGTCTCGGAAGGCGGGGACCTGGCCAACTGGATGGTGCCCGGCAAGATGGTCAAGGGCATGGGCGGCGCCATGGACCTGGTGGCCGGCGTCAAGCGCGTGGTCGTGGTCATGGACCACTGCGAGAAGTCGGGCGCGCCCAAGCTGCTCAAGGCATGCTCGCTGCCGCTGACCGGCGCCGGCGTCGTCGACCTGCTGATCACCGAACTGGGCGTCTTCGAGATCAACCGCGGCAAGACCCCGGTGAAGCTGATCGAACTGGCCCCCGGCGTCACGGCCGACGAGGTCAAGGCCAAGACCGAGGCGGCGTTCGAGGTGGCGGTCTGAATCCCTCTCTCTGAGAGAGAGGGAGGGGCCCGCGCCGCAAGGCGTGGGAGGGTGAGAGGTTTCACCCTTTGCTGTTAGGCATCGGACCTTCTAGCCAAGGCCCTGACCGCAGCCTCCCGGCGGCGCTTCGTTCTGGGAAGTTGTTACCTCTCACCCTCCCACCGCTGCGCGGCGGGCCCCTCCCTCTCTCAAAGAGAGAGGGGGTCCGTCGAGCAGCCATGAGCCGATCCATGCGCGACCTCTTCTCCCTGATGGCCGGCTACAACGCCTGGGCCAACGCCCGGCTGCTGGACGCCTGCGAGGTTCTGCCGGCCGGCGGCTTCACCGCCGAGCGCGGCGGGTTCTTCGGCTCGATCGCCGGGACCCTGAACCACCTGCTGGTCACCGACCGCATCTGGACGGCCCGCCTGCGCGGGACGCCGCTGCCGCCCTACGGGCTCGACAGCGTGCTGTTCACCGACCTTTCCGAACTGCGCGCCGCGCGCGTGGCCGAGGACGCGGTCCTGGTCGACTATGTCGCCGGTCTCACCGACGAGGCCTGCGCGGCGCAGTTCCGCTGGACCCGCAAGGCCGACGGCGTCGAGGTGGTCGGGCCGCTGTGGAAGACCCTGGCCCACCTCTTCAACCACCAGACCCACCATCGCGGCCAGGCCCACGACCTGATCGGCCAGGCGGGCGTGCCGACCCCTTCGCTCGACCTGCCGGTCTACCAGCGCGAGGCCGGCGCCTGAGCCAAGGCCGAGTTTCGCCACATTCGCCCCTAGGGTGCCCTGGTGCAGCTTTCAGGGGAGTCGGGCATGCGGACGTTTGGACTGGCGATGACGCTGCTGGCGGCGAGCGCGCTTTCGGCCTGCACCGAAAAGGCCGACGCCCAGTCGCCGCCGCCGGCCGCCGCGTCAGCCGCCCAGGTCGAGGGCGGGCCCTACGTCCTGAAGGGCACCCAGGTCTGGACCGTGCCCGATCCCGTCTCCGGCCGCGACTACGAGGTCTTCGTCAGCCTGCCGGCCAGCTACGAGGCCAATCCCCAGCGCCGCTATCCGGTGGTCTTCGTCACCGACGCCGACTACGCCTTTCCGATCATCCGCCAGGTCGCCCGGCGGGTGAACCTGGACGGCCCGGTGATCGAGGAGTTCATCCTCGTGGGCCTGTCCTATTCGCGTGGCGACAGCGGCGTCGTCAGCCGCAACCGCGACTATACGCCCACGCCGAACGGCCCCCGCAGCGCCAGCGCCACCGTCCACGGCCAGGGGGGCGCCTACCAGGCCTACCTGAAGAACCGGGTGCTCCCCTTCGTCGAGCAGCGTTTCCGCGCCGACCCGGCCCGGCGGGTGCTGCTAGGCCATTCCTACGGCGGCCTGCTGGGCGCGCAGATCCTGTTCACCGACCCGGCGATGTTCCACGGCTACGTGCTGGGCAGCCCGTCCTTCTGGTTCGACAAGCGCCACATCATGACGCTGGAGGCCGACTACGCCCGCGCCCACAAGGACCTGCCCGCCGACGTCTTCATGTATGTCGGCGGCTACGAGGCGCCGGGACCCAGTTCGCGCAACACCACGGGCCCCGACATGGTGGCCGACGTGAAGACCATGGAACGGGTTCTGAAGTCGCACGGCTATCCGGGGCTGAAGGTCCGCTCGACCGTGCTGGAGGACGAGGATCACCTGACCGTGGCCCCGGTCGGCTTCACCCGCGCCCTGATGGCCGTGCTGCCTGCCAGGCCCTGATGGCGGGATCAATTCACGCCTGTAGCTCCACCCCCTGGATGTGCTAGATCGCGACCATGAAACGCGCCGTCGAGCACCGTATCGGGGTCCAGGCCCCCGCCGAGATCGTCTGGGAAGTCGTGTCCGAGTTCGAGCGTTGGCACGAGTGGAACCCGCTCTACGTCAAGGCCGCTGGCCAGCTGAAGATCGGCACCGCCCTGACCCTGGAAGAGGCGATCGGCGATCGACCGGTCAAGGTGATCCAGCCGATCGTCCAGGACTGGGTGCCCTACGAACAGCTGCACTGGCGTTCGCAGCGCCTGGGCGGCTTCGTCACCGCCATCCGCTACCTGGAAGTCGAGAACATGGGCGAGAGCAACGCCACCTTCTCGAACGGCGAGCTGTTCATGGGCCTGCTGGTCAAGTGGATCTCCAAGGACGAGCGCCGCGCCCTGAAGGCCGCCTTCACGGCCATGGGCGAGGCGGTGCGCGATCGCGCCGAGGCCCTCTGGCGGGCGCGCGCGGCCGCCCCATCTGAAGTCGGATGATCGACGATCTCTACAGCGCCCGGATCCTGACGCTCGTGGCCAACCTGCCGCGGGCCGGGCGTCTGGACGCGCCCGACGCCAGCGCCGACAGGACGGCCAAGCTTTGCGGCAGCCGCATCATCGTCGACGTCGTGGTCGAGGACGGCAAGGTGGCCGACTTCGCCCAGGAGGTTTCGGCCTGCGCCCTGGGCCAGGCCAGCGCCGCGGTGCTCGGCGCCAACGTGATCGGCGCGGATCTTTCCGAACTTGAGTTGGCCCGCGACGCCCTGGCGGCTATGCTGAAGCTGAACGGCCCGCACCCTGCGGGCCGCTTTGCGGAGCTCGCCGTGCTGGAGCCGGTCAAGGACTATCCTGCCCGTCACGCCTCGACGCTTCTGGCGTTCGAAGCCGCGGTCGAGGCTGTCCGGAAGGCCACAGGGGCGACCCAAACGCGAACTAGCCGCGCCGGCGCCGCTTGATCGGTTTCTCGCGGGTGCGATAAGTGCCCGACTCCGTTCGCGAAAGCGCCGGCATGAGCCTTTATCACCGCGTCGTCGACTTCGGCCTGCGCGCCTACAAGTTGACGCTCTCGCCTCTCATCGGGCGCCAGTGCCGCTATCTGCCGACCTGTTCGGAGTACGCGGCCCAGGCGCTCAAGGATCACGGACCCGCCAAGGGGTCCTGGCTCGCGCTGGGACGGATTTGCCGATGCAATCCGTTCGGGGGCTGGGGGTACGACCCGCCGCCTCCGCCGCGCGAGCCGCGCAAGTGGATGTGTGAAGAATGATCGATCTGGTTTTCCCCGACGGCTCCTCCCGTCAGTATCCCGACGGCTCGACGGGGCGCGACGTGGCCGCGGCCATCTCCAAGTCGCTCGAGAAGAAGGCCCTGCTGATCAAGCTGGACGGCCAGGTGCTGGACCTCGACCGCGCCCTGACGCCCGACCTGCTGACCGGCGAGCGCAAGTTCGAGATCCTGACGCGTGACGCCCCCGAGGCCCTCGAAACGATCCGCCACGACACGGCCCACGTGCTGGCCGAGGCGGTGCAGGAGCTGTTTCCCGGCACGCAGGTGACGATCGGCCCGAACGTCGAGGACGGCTTCTACTACGACTTCGCCCGCGACGAGCCGTTCAGCCTGGACGACCTGGCGACGATCGAGAAGCGCATGAAGGAGATCGTCGACCGCGACGAGAAGATCACGCGCGAGGTCTGGGACCGCGACGAGGCCATCAGGCACTTCGACGAGATCGGCGAGCAATACAAGGCCCAGATCATCCGCGACCTGCCGGGCACGGACACGATCACGGTCTATCGCCAAGGCGCCTGGAAGGACCTCTGCCGCGGTCCGCACCTGCCGTCGACCAAGCACGTCGGCAAGGCCTTCAAGCTGACCAAGCTGGCCGGCGCCTACTGGCGCGGCGACCAGAACAACGCCCAGCTGCAGCGCATCTACGGCACGAGCTGGGCCTCGGAAGCCGACCTGGAAGCCTATCTGAAGCGCATCGAGGAAGCCGAGAAGCGCGATCACCGCAAGCTGGGCAAGGCGCTGGGCCTCTTCCACATGCAGGAAGAGGGCCGGGGCATGGTGTTCTGGCACCCCAAGGGCTGGAAGCTGTGGCAGACGCTGGAGGCCTACATGCGCCGCAGCCTCGACCGCGCCGGCTACATCGAGGTCAAGACGCCCCAGGTCCTGGACAAGACCTTCTGGGAGAACTCGGGGCACTGGGACAAGTACCGCGCCAACATGTTCGTCTGCGAAACGGTCGAAGGCGAGATCCTGTCCCTCAAGCCGATGAACTGCCCGGGCCACGTGCAGATCTGGAACGTGGGCCAGCGGTCGTATCGCGAACTGCCGATGCGCATGGCCGAGTTCGGCGCCTGTCACCGCTACGAGCCGTCGGGCGCCCTGCACGGCCTGATGCGCGTGCGCGCCTTCACCCAGGACGACGCCCACATCTTCTGCCGCGAGGACCAGATCGTCGAGGAGACCGAGCGCTTCATCCGCCTGACGCGGATGATCCACGCCGACCTCGGCATGACGACCAAGTACATCGCCCTGGCCACGCGCCCCGAGCTGCGCGCCGGTTCGGACGAGTTCTGGGACAAGGCCGAAGGCATGCTGGCCGAGGCCGCGCGCCTGGCCGGCGTCGAGCCGGTGATCGCCGAGGGCGACGGCGCCTTCTATGCGCCCAAGCTCGACTTCATCGTGCAGGACGCCATTGGTCGCGAGTGGACCTGCGGCACGCTGCAGCTCGACTATGTTCTACCGGAACGTTTGGGCGCCGAGTACGTTGCCGAAGATGGATCCAAGAAGCGGCCGGTGATGCTGCATCGCGCGATCCTGGGGTCGTTCGAGCGGTTCATCGGTATTCTGTTGGAAAACTACGCGGGCAATCTGCCGCTTTGGCTGGCGCCGACGCAGATCGTCGTGGCGACGATCACGTCGGACGCCGACGACTATGCCCGCACTGTCGTCGAGCGGTTGACGGCTATGGGATTGCGCGCGGAGGTCGATCTTCGTAACGAGAAGATCAACTACAAGATTCGCGAGCACAGCCTCGCCAAGGTTCCCGTGATCGCGGTGGTCGGACGTAAGGAAGCGGAGACGGGGCAGGTCGCCCTGCGGCGCCTGGGCGGCGAGGGTCAGCAGATCCTGTCGCTCGACGAGGCGCTGTCGGTGCTTGGCCAGGAAGCCACGCCTCCCGACCTGGTTCGGGCCCGCGCGCCGCAAGCCACGCGGGAGCCTGCTCAGGTCTGACATGAACAGTATTCTCCCGTCCTTCACGGTGCTCGCCGCAGGCGCGCGTCCCGCCAAGCCCTTGGTCTCGGTGGTGATGGTCGTCTACTGGACGGGAGAAGCGCTGGTCGACAGCATCCGCCACGTGCTGGCCGAGCCGATGGTCGACGAGTTCGTCATCGTCGACAACGGCTCGCCGCCCGAGGACGCCGACATGCTCCGCGCGCTGGGCCTGACCGAGCCGCGCGTCCAGCTGGTGCAGGGTCATGGCAACGTCGGCTTCGCCAAGGGCGCCAATCTGGGCGCCTCGGTGGCCCAGGGCGAGTACCTGATCTTCCTCAATCCCGACGCCAACCTGCAGCCCGACTGCGTGCCGTCGATGGTCGCGGCCTTCCGCGACCAGCCGGTGCCGACCGTGATGGGCGCGCGGGTCATGAACATCGACGGCACCGAGCAGCGCGGCGGCCGTCGCGGCGAGGTGACGCCGGTCACCACCCTGCTCAGCCTGTCGCAGCTGAGCCAGAAGGTCGAGCGCTTCAAGCGGTTCGAGATCCACCGCGAGCACGAGCCCCTGCCGGCCGAGCCGACGCAGATGCCGACCATCTCGGGCGCCTGCTTCGCCCTGCGCCGCACCGACTTCGACGCCCTTGCCGGCTTCGACGAGGGCTACTTCCTGCACGTCGAGGACGTCGACCTGTGCTGGCGCGCCCGCCAGGCCGGCGGCCAGGTGCTGTTCCACCCCAACGCCCGCGTCATCCACCTGGGCCACACCAGCCTGGAACACCCGGTCAAGGTCGAGTTCCACAAGGGCGTGGGCCTGGCCCGCTACTTCATCAAGCGCGCCGACAACATCCAGCGCTACGTGCTGGCGGTCATGCTGGCCCCGCTGATCCTGGGCCTCTCGGTCTGCCGCCCCGCGATCAACGCCCGCCTGCGCAAGGGCTAGGCTTCCAGCCTTCCGGCATAGCCGAAGATCACGCCCAGCCACGGATGGGCGACCAGCACGCGAA
Source organism: Caulobacter flavus (assembly GCF_003722335.1). Classification (GTDB taxonomy): domain Bacteria; phylum Pseudomonadota; class Alphaproteobacteria; order Caulobacterales; family Caulobacteraceae; genus Caulobacter; species Caulobacter flavus. The sequence continues at coordinate 1,001,383 of NZ_CP026100.1, read as the reverse complement.
AGCGGTAGGATCCGTCCCGCGCGAAGGTCCGCGCCCGCGTGCGCGGCGCCCAGGCGGCCGGCAGCGGCAAGGGGCCCAGCCGCCAGCTCTCGAAATCCCAGGAAAAGCCGCTGGCATAGGGCGAGGCGTGGAAACGGAAGGTCAGCGGCCCGACCGTCTCCTCGAAGGCGAACGGGTCGTCGGCCGCCGGGGCGATGCGCGAACGGAAGGGACGGCCGCCGAACCGGCGGGTCCAGGCCTCGCCGCCGCCGGGCAGGGACGCGATCGACACCGCGGTGGCGTGGACGCCCGGCGCGGGCAGGCCCTGCAGCCGCCGCACGAGTGCCGATAGTCCGCCGCCGCCCCGCGCCCGCGCGCGTCCCGCCAGCGTCACGTCCGCCTCGCCGCGATGGGCGCCGCGAACCACGGCGGGCAGGTTTTCGAAGCCTCGCCCCAGGGCGCGCGGAAATACGCCCGTCGCGGCGGGTGCGGCGGCGTCGATCCGGGCCTTGATCGGCAGGCCCTCCAGCGGCGCCAGCAGGGCCGCGAGGTCCAGCAGGCCGACGCAGGCCCCCGCGTCGGACGGACCCGCCAGCGTTCCGTCCAGCAGCGCGCCGACCACGGCCGCGGCCGGGGCGGCGGGCACGTTCGGTCCGGCCCCACGCTCCGCCCACAGGCTCCAGCGGGCGGCGACGGCGCTGCCGGCGGCGTCCAGGCCCTCGACTCGCACGGTCATGCCGCCCCGGTCCGAACCCAGAGGCGCCAGCAGCCCGGCTCCGGCGTTCAGCGGCGCGGCCAGGGGCTCGAGCGTCCGCAACAGCCCCCAGCGGCGGGCAAAGCTCAGCAGCCACAGCCCCAGGTGCAGCGGCGCCAGTTCCAGCCCGGCGCCGAACAGGGCCTCGCGGGTCGGCGCATAGCGGGCCTTCAGCTGGTCGAGGTCGGGCGTCTCGGCCAGGCCGATCCAGCGCCGGCCGAGGCCTGGAAAGGCCAGGCGATGCGGGACGCTCCAGCCTGGCCGGGTAGAAGCCGCGCCGTTCACGAACACCGACACCGGAGCGCCGGTCCAGCGCAGGATGGCGCGGGTGACCGACAGGCCCCGCGGCGCCTTCGCGCCTGGCGAGATCGCCGCCTCGATGCGGTCGACGCGGGTCCAGCCCTCGGTCAGCGCATCCACCGCCGCGCAGGTCAGGGCGGGGGTCGAGCTGGCGCCGGTGATCGCCCAGCGGCCGACCTCGCGCGCCGCCGCCGACAGCCGTCCGGGGAAGGCGGCGACGAAGTCCCGGGCGTCGGCGAGGTCGACATAGTGCGCGCCCGCCGCCAGCACGGCCTTGGCGAAGGCGGCATCCTGGCCCTGGAACGGCCCGGCGGCGTCGATCACCACGAACGGGCAAAGCCGCTCTAGGTCCGACGGCTGGTCGCGATCGAGGACGGCGACCTCGATCGAGGCCCGCGCCCCGCCTGCCTGCAGCTCGGTCAGCAAGGTTTCGAGGGGCCGCGGCCGCCGGGCGGCCAGCACCAGCGTCACGTCCGGGCGACGGGCGAGCATCCGCGCCAGGCGCGCGCCGAACACGCCGCTGGCCCCGACCAGCACAACCCGTCTGCGATCGCCCACGCTCATGCGGCCGGCGGCTCCAGCACGAAGCGGGCCCGCTGGGCCGGCGTCGGTACCATGCAGGTCGAACGCTTGCCCATCAGCCGGTAGCGGTTGGCGGCCAGCCAGTCGTAGCCGGCGTCCAGCCAGGCCTTGGGCAGGACGCCCACGATCGCCGCCAGCCCCGACCACGGCGCGCCCAGCCGGCGCAGCAGGGCCAAGATCGCCGCGCTCTTCTCCAGCGCCCGGCCGCCGTCGAGATAGAGGAAACTGGCCGGATGGTCCGGATCGATCCCGTGGGCGATCGCCAGGGCCCGACCGTAGTCCGACTGGATCGGCGTGAAGCGCATGATCCCCTTGCGGTCGATGGCCAGCACCGCCCGCACCGAGCCCGAGCAGAGGTTGCAGACCCCGTCGAACAACCACAGCGGTGCGGGCGCGCTCATGGGCGGTTCTCCAGGCATTGGCGCTTGAGGGCCTGCAGGGCGGCGGGCACGTCGCGGCGCATGGCGGCGGCCGCCATGCCGGCGGGCAGGCCGAACGGGGCGCTGACCTTGTTCTCGTAGACCACCCGGGTGGACGCGCCGTCGTCCAGCGGCGTCAGCAGCCACTGGCCCTCGCAGTCGTCGATGTCGCCGCCTGTGCAGCGAAAGCCGATGCGCCTGTTCGGCTCCAGCTCCAGCCGCGACACCGAGCGCAGCATCGGCGAGAACAGGCCGCGCTTGATCCAGTGCTCGCGGGTCTCGGTCCGGCCGTCGGGCGAGCGTTCCAGCACCGTGCAGCGCTTGACGCTGGGGGTCATGCGGGCGGCCAGGCCGCAGTCGAGGATGACGCGCCACACCCGGTCGGGCGGGGCGGGGATGTCGATGGTCGCCCGCACCTCGCCGCGCCCGTCGGCGCCGGCCCGCACCTGCGCCCCCACGCCGTCCGCCGCGAACGCCGGAGGCGCCGCGACCAGCCAGAGAAGGACGAGGGCCAGGCCGTGCATGGTCCCCACGCTAGAGGGTTTCCCCCCTTGCGGGGAAGCGGCTTTAGCGCTTCAGCGCGGTCGCGCCGTTGGCGTGCCAGGCCCAGGCGTGCTGGATGATGTCGTCCAGGCCATAGCGCGGGTTCCAGCCCAGCAGGGCCCGGGCCTTGTCGCTGTCGGCCACCAGGATCGGGGCGTCGCCGTCGCGGCGGGTCACCGTCTCCAGCGGGAAGTTGCGGTTGGACCGGCGCTCGATCGCCGCCACCAGTTCGCGCACCGAGGTGCCCTCGCCGGTGCCCAGGTTGAAGGCCGTGCTGTGCTTGCCGTCCAGCAGCCACTTCAGCGCCAGCACGTGGGCGTCTGCCAGGTCCAGCACGTGGACGTAGTCGCGGATGCAGGTGCCGTCGCGGGTGTCGTAGTCGCTGCCGTAGAGGGTGAACTTCTCGCGCTCGCCGCGCGCGGCCGCGATGGCCAGGGGGATGGCGTGGGTCTCGGGCTCGTGCTTCTCGCCGATCCGGCCTTCGGGGTCGGCGCCGGCGGCGTTGAAGTAGCGCAGCACCACCGAGTGGAAGCGCTTGTAGCGGTCCATGTCGCGCAGGATCTGCTCGACCATCAGCTTGCTGCGGCCATAGGGGTTGAGCGGCGCCTGCGGGTGGGTCTCGTCCATCGGCAGGGTCACCGGCGGGCCGTAGGTGGCGCAGGTCGACGAAAACACCAGCTTGTCGACGCCGGCCTTGCGGGCCGCCTCGATCAGGGTGATCGCCCCGCCGACATTGGTCCCGTAGAAGGCGCCCGGCTCGGCGATCGAGAACGCCACCTCGACGAAGGCGGCAAAGTGGATCACCGCCGCGGGCTTGTGCTTGGCGAACACCTCGGCCAGCCGGACCGGGTCGTTGACGTCGCCCACCTCGAGCGGACCCCACTGGACGAACTCTTCCCAGCCATTGCTGAGGTTGTCGTAGACCACGGGCGTGAAGCCGGCCTCGGCCAGTCGCAGGCAGGTATGCGAGCCGATATAGCCCGCGCCGCCGGCCACGAGGATGGCTTGGCTCAAGGTCGCGCTCCGATTTCCATTACGAGTCCGTGGGTTGCCCCGTCCCCCTTCTTGGCGCGCGGCCGCGCGGGGTCAAGGGGCTTGCCGTCGCCGCCGCCTCAGAAGGCCTCGGCCAGGATGGTCCCGTCGGGCATCAGGGCCGCGCGCTTGAGACCGCTGGAGGCGAAGGGCATGGCGACGTTGCCGTCGCGGTCCACCGAGACCAGGCCGCCGTGGCCGCCCAGGTCGGCCACGCCCTGGATGGCGCCGGCGGCGGCCTCCTCCAGGCCCTGGCCGCCGAAGCGGATGCGGTGGGCGATCTGCGCGCCCACGGCCGTGCGGATGAAGTACTCGCCCTGGCCCGTGCACGAGACGGCGGCGAAGCCGTCGGCCCAGGCCCCCGCGCCGATGATCGGGCTGTCGCCCACCCGGCCCGGAAGCTTGCCGAACACGCCGGCCGTCGAGGTGGCGGCGGCCAGGCGGCCGTCCTGGTCCAGGGCCACGCAGCCGACGGTGCCGGTGGGCAGTCCTCCCGGAGGAGCGTTGTCCTCGAAGGCGCCGGCGCGGGTATAGTAGGTCTCGGGATCGGAGATGGTCTCCAGGCCCTGGGCGCGGGCGAAGGTCATGGCCCCTTCGCCGGCCAGCATCACGTGCGGAGTTTCCTCCATCACCGCCCGGGCGGCGCGGATCGGGCTGGCGAAGCCCTGCAGCGCGGCCACCGAGCCGGCGCGGGTGGTGGCGCCGTCCATCAGGCTGGCGTCCAGTTCGTATTCGCCGTCGACGTTGGGCGAGGCGCCCTTGCCGGCGATGTAGAGACCCGAGGCCTCCAGCGCTGCGACCGTCTCGACGACCACGTCCAGGGCGCTGGCGCCGGCGGCCAGCCGCTCGCGGCCGGCCTCGATCAGGCCGCGCATGTGGGCGATCTCGACCGAGTAGTCGTGGCCGCGCTTGGCGCCGGCGCCGCCGTGCAGGGCGAGAGTAAAACGCTTGTTTGACATTCTGCTTCCTTGCCCGTCGAGCCTGGGCTAGCGTCGCGCCTTCTAAATAAGAAACGCGGGAGAAGCGAGATGAAGGCGGTGCTCAGCAAGGAAGTCGGCGGGCCCGAGTCCCTGGTGCTGGAGGAGCTGCCCGATCCGGTTCCCGCGCCCGGCCAGGTGCTGATCGACGTCAAGGCCTGCGGGGTCAACTATCCCGACCTGCTGATCATCCAGGATCTCTACCAGTTCAAGCCGCAGCGTCCCTTCGCCCCCGGCGGCGAGGTCTCGGGCGTGGTCGCCGCGCTCGGTGAAGGCGTCACCAGCCTGCAGGTCGGCCAGCGGGTGCTGGCCTCGACCGGCTGGGGCGGCATGGCCGACAAGCTGGCCGTCGAGGCCGCCCGCTGCACGCCGATCCCCGACGCCATGCCCTTCGACGAGGCCTCGGCCTTCATCCTGACCTACGGCACCTCGTACTACGCGCTCAAGGATCGCGGCTTCCTCAAGCCCGGCCAGACCCTCTTGGTGCTCGGCGCGGCCGGCGGCGTGGGCCTGGCGGCTGTGGAGCTGGGCAAGGCCATGGGCGCGCGGGTCATCGCCGCCGCCTCCAGCCAGGAGAAGGTGGACTTGGCCATCTCGCGCGGCGCCGACGCCGGCGTCGTCTACGCCCGTGGTCCGTTCGACAAGGACGGCCAGAAGGCCCTGGCCGACCAGCTGAAGGCCGCCTGCGGTCCGGGCGGCTGGGACGTGGCCTATGACGCGGTCGGCGGCGACTATTCCGAAGCCACCATCCGCGCCGCCGGCTGGGGCGGCCGCATGCTGGTGATCGGCTTCCCGTCGGGCATTCCGAAGATCCCGCTGAACCTGACCCTCTTGAAGTCGTGCGACATCGTCGGCGTGTTCTGGGGCGCGGCCGTGGCCCGCGATCCGGCCGGCCATGCGGCCAACGTGCGCGAACTGATGGACCTCTACGCGGCCGGCAAGATCAGGCCGTACGTCTCCGAGCGCTTCCCGCTGGAAAAGGCCGGCGACGCCATCGCCCACCTGGCCAGCCGCAAGGCCATGGGCAAGGTGGTGGTGACGGTGGAATAGGGGCAAGGCGGGGCGCATGGTTAAGTCTTCGCAAATCGCCCGCCTGTCGTCCCGTTCTGAAACAACAGTAAAATCATACGGTTAAACGCGCGGTAAGGACGTCCCTTAGCAAAGCGGTGAGGTCAACTGGGCTATTGCTGCTCTTCGAATAGTCGGAGGCGGCGTTCAGATGTTCCTTCCTGCTCGCGACGCGTTTCCCGTGGAGACGCGCCGCCCGTACCGCATGAACCGTCGACCCGAAGAGCGCGTGAAGGTGCTCGGGGGCGAGATGGATCTCGTGCGCCCGGAGGAGGTCTTCCACTTCGTGGCGGGCCGGATCGCGGGCGGCAAGGGCGCGATCGTCGCCAATCACAACCTGCACAGCCTGTATCTGCTGCAGAAGGACCCGCAGGTCGTCGACTTCTTCAAGGCCGCCGAGCTGATCGAGGTCGACAGCGTGCCGCTGATCTTCTGGGCGCGCATCGTCGGCCGGGCCAGCCGCCGCTTCCACCGCTGCACCTATCTCGACTGGCGCAACGACTTCTGGGCGCGGGCGACCAAGGAGAACTGGAAGGTGTTCTTCGTCGGTGGCGCTCCGGGCGTGGCCGACAAGGCGCTGGAGAATATCCGCCGCGACTGGCCGACGGCCCAGGTCGAGAGCCATCAGGGCTATTTCGACGTCACCGACGGCGGCGCCGAGAACGAGGCCGTGGTCGCCAGGATCAAGGCCTACAAGCCCGACATCCTGTTCGTCGGCATGGGCATGCCGCGCCAGGAGAAGTGGCTGCTGGAGAACCACAAGAAGCTTGACCCCTGCGTCGGCTTCACGGTCGGCGGCGCCTTCGACTACGAGGCCGGCGTCCAGCTGGCCGCGCCCCGCTGGATGGGCCAGGTGGGCATGGAGTGGCTGTTCCGGCTGATGGCCGACCCCGAGCGGCTGTTCACCCGCTACTGCGTCGAACCCTGGCACCTGTTCGGCCCGGCCATGGCCGATGCGCGCAGGGCCCTTGCGCGGCAGCTCAAGCCGGGCAAAAAGAAGAACGCCGTTCCGCCGGAGGCCGCCTACCGGCGCGCCACCGATCTCGCGCTCAAGCCTTAACCGGACCGTGGGGGACCAATGGGTTTGAAGATCGAAAAGAAGCCGCGCCGCCGCTCGACCGAGCGGCCGAACGCCTGGCAGCGCGTCTGCGCCGTCTTCGGCCTGGCGGGCCTCGTCCTGGCCTGGGCGCTGATGCTGGCGCCGTGCGCCCTGTGGCTGCTGTTCAGCCTGGTGACGCGCCGGCCGCAGGGCCGCCCGCTGTTCGGCCGCGCCTCGGCCGCTGACGCCACGTAAGGCTGGTCCGGGGCGGCCCGCCGTCCCATGATCCTCCCGCGCCGAACGGCCCGCTTCCAGAGGCCGCGCGCCAACAGGGAGGATGCCGCATGGGCGGACGTCTGGACGGCAAGGTCGCCGTCGTCACCGGGGCCTGCTCAGGGATCGGCCTGGGAACCGTCGAACTGTTCGTCGCCCAGGGCGCGCGGGTGGTCGCCGCCGACCTGCAGGCCGAGAAGGGCGCGATCCTCGAACGACGCTTCCCCGACGCCGTGCGCTTTTCCCGCTGCGACGTGACGGTCGAGGACGACATCGCCGCCGCCGTGGGGCTGGCGACGCAGGCCTTCGGCGGGCTCGACATCCTGTTCAACAACGCCGGCCACGGCGGCGCGCCCAACGGCGTGGCCGACATGACCGGCGCGGCCTGGGACGCCACCTTCGCCGTCCTGCTGCGCGGCCCGGTTCTGGGCATGAAGCACGCCCTGCCGGCCATGATGGCGCGCGGCGGCGGCTCGATCATCAACACCGCCTCGATCGCCGGCCTGCAGGCGGGCTTCGGACCGCTGGCCTATTCCTCGGCCAAGGCGGCGGTGATCCACATGACCCGCTGCGCGGCGGCCGAGCTGTCGCCGCTGGGCGTGCGGGTCAACGCCATCTGCCCGGGGCTGATCGCCACCTCGATCTTCGGGGCCTCGATCGGCCTGCCGCGCGAGGTCGCCGACCAGATGGCCGCCCGCGTCGCCGAGGTCGGCCCCAAGATCCAGCCGATCGCCAAGGCCGGCCTGCCCGACGACATCGCCGCGGCCGCCCTCTACCTGGCCAGCGACGACAGCGCCTTCGTCAGCGGAACCCACATCGTCGTCGACGGCGGCATCACCATCGGCCCGCGCAGCAGCTGGGACGTGCGCACGCCGTCGCCGATCCTGGCGGCCATGGGCGTCTCGCCCGAGCAGGCCCAGGCCATGCGCGAGGCGATGATCGCGGGCCAGGCGGCGGAGTAGGGCGCTTCAGCCCTCCCGGCAGGCCTCGGCCAGGGCTTCGCGCAGCCGGCGGTGGCCCGGGTCGAAGTCGCGCCGCGCGTGCCAGGCCATGACCAGAGGAATGGGGGCGACCGCGAACGGCAGGTCGGCGACGACCAGATCGCCGGGCGGCGCGGCGGGCAGGCTGCGCCGCGCCGCCGTCAGCACCAGGTCGGTCCCTTCGATCAGGGCCGGCGCCACCGACCAGTGCGGCAGGGTGATCGCGATCTCCCGCGCGCGGCCGTCGGCGGCCAGCGCCGCGTCCACGTCGCCGACGTCGCGCGGCGAGGCCGCGACCGCGACGTGCGGGCGCGCCAGGTAGGCGTCCAGCGTCGTCGGCGGGGGTCCGGCGGCGCCGTCATAGAGGCAGGCGAAGCGGTCGTTCAGCAGCGGCGCGAACGACAGGCCCTCGGCGACGGACCTGTCACGGTCGGGATAGACGCCCACCGCCAGGTCGATTTCACCGGCCTCGACGGCGGCGAGGGCGGCGCAGCGTCCCAGGGCCAGCAGGCTGAGCGTGGTTCCCGGCGACCGGCGGCGCAGCTCACGCGACAGGGACGGCAGCAGGGCATCGGCGGCGTAGTCCGACATCGACAGGTGGAAGTGCCGCGCCTGGGCGCCCGGCGCGCGCTCGGGATCGCCCAGCACGCCGCCGATCAGGCCCAGGGCGTCACGCAGGGGCCTGGCGATCTCCAGCGCCCGGGCCGTCGGCTCCAGCCGGCCGTCGACCCGCACCAGGATCGGATCGTCCAGCAGGTGGCGCAGCCGGCTCAGCGCGTGGCTCACGGCCGGCTGCGACCGGTTGATCCGCAGGGCCGCGCGGGTGACGTGCCGTTCGGCCAGCAGGGCGTCGAGCACGACCAGCAGGTTCATGTCGACGCCGTGCAGATCATTCGTCGTGCGCATGCTGGGCATGCTGACAGATCATTTCCATTCGCTCAATCGATGGCGGACCTTGCGGCCGTCAGCAGAACGGAGCCGAACATGACCATCGCCAGCGACATCGACCGGGGCCTGACCCATGTGGCCCTGGTGGTCCGTGACCTCGATCGCAGCCGCCGCTTCTACGAGACCTTCGCTGGCCTGCGGATGGTGCATGAGCGCGCCGCGGGCGGGGCGATCGAGCGGGTGGCGTGGATGGCCGACCGGCACAGGGCCTTCGCGGTGGTGCTGGTGGAGTCGCGCGTGCTGGACGACACGCCGCTGGGCCCGTTCGGCCATCTGGGCCTGGCCTGCGCCGACCGGGACGAGGTCGATCGCCTCGCCGCCCTGGCCGAGACGCTGGGCGTGCTGCGCTCGCCGCCCGTCGATGGCGGGCCGCCGGTCGGCTACTGGGCCTATATCGCCGATCCGGACGGCAACACGCTGGAGGTCTCGTTCGGCCAGCAGATCCGCTTCAGCGCCTCGAGCGGGGCGTCGTCTCAGCGGCCGTAGAAGTCGGCGTACCAGGCCGCGAAGCGCCGCAGGCCTTCCTCGACGCCGACGGCGGGCCGGTAGCCGGTCAGGGCGTGCAGCTTGGAGACGTCGGCATAGGTGGCCGGCACGTCGCCGGGCTGCATCGACAGGAACACCTTTTCCGACTGCCGGCCGATGGCGCCTTCCAGGGCCGCGATCATGTCCATCAGGCCGACGGGGTTGCTGTCGCCGATGTTGTAGACCTCGTGGGCGCCGTGCGGCGGCGGGTTGTCGAGCACGCCGACGATGCCGTCGACGATGTCGTCGATATAGGTGAAGTCGCGGGCCATCCGGCCCTCGCCATAGACCTCGATCGGCTCGCCGCGCAGGATCTTCTGGGTGAAGCTGAAATAGGCCATGTCTGGCCGGCCCCAAGGGCCATAGACGGTGAAGAAGCGCAGGCCCGCCTGCGGAAACCCGTAGAGGCTGGCGTAGCTCTGGCTCAACAGCTCGCATGCGCGCTTGGTGGCCGCGTACAGCGACACCGGCGTCTCGGCCGGGTCGGTTTCCTTGAAGCCCTCGCCGGCCAGGGGGCGCTCGCCGTAGACGCTGCTCGACGAGGCGTAGACCAGGGCCTCGACGCCGCCGTGGCGGCAGGCCTCCAGCACCGACAGGTGGCCGGCCAGGTTCGAGCGCTCGTAGGCGAAGGGATTGTCGATCGAGTAGCGCACGCCCGCCTGGGCGGCCAGGTGGACGATCCGCTTCGCGCCCGACGACCGCACCAGGTCCAGCAGGGCCTCGTGCTCGGCGATGTCCATGCGGACCATCGTAAAGCCGGGCCGGCCCTCCAGGCGCGCGGCGCGGGCGGCCTTCAGGGCCGGGTCGTAATAGGCGTTGAAGACGTCGACGCCGATCACCGTCTCGCCGCGCTCGAGCAGGCGTTCGGCCACGTGCATGCCGATGAAGCCGGCCGCGCCGGTGACGATGACGGGGCCTGCGCTCATGCCCCGCGCCCCACGGAGGCGTAGGTGAAGCCGTGGCGGACCATTTCGTGGGGCTTGTAGACGTTGCGCAGGTCGACGATGACCGGAGCGGCCAGGAGGCCCTTGAGGCGGTCCAGGTCGAGGGCGCGGAACTGGTCCCACTCGGTGAGCAGCAGCAGCACGTCGGCCTTGTCGGCGGCTTCGTAGGGGCCCGAGACGAAGGTGACGCCCGGCAGCAGGGCCTCGGCCTCGTGGCGGCCTTCGGGGTCGAAGGCCTGGACCTTGGCGCCCCTGGCCTGCAGGGCCGGCAGGATGTCGAGGCTGGGGGCGTCGCGCATGTCGTCGGTGTTGGGCTTGAAGGTCACGCCCAGCACGCCGACGGTCTTGCCGGCCAGGTCCTCGGTCCCGAGCACGGCGGCGACCTTGTCGGCCATGGCCTTCTTGCGGGCGCTGTTGACCTCGACCGTGGTCTCGATCAACCGGGTCGGCGCGCCGTAGTCGGCGGCGGTCTTGACCAGGGCGATGGTGTCCTTGGGGAAGCACGAGCCGCCGTAGCCGGGGCCGGCGTTGAGGAACTTCGAGCCGATCCGCTTGTCCAGGCCGATGCCCTTGGCCACCTGCTGGACGTCGGCCCCGACCTTTTCGCACAGGTCGGCCATCTCGTTGATGAAGGTGATCTTCATCGCCAGGAAGGCGTTGGCGGCGTACTTGATCAGCTCGCTGGTGCGGCGGCCGGTGAAGACGATCGGGGTCTCGTTGAGGGAGAGCGGGCGATAGAGCTCGCGCATCACCGCCTGGGCCCGCTCGTCCTCGGCGCCGATCACCACGCGGTCGGGGCGCTTGAAGTCCTCGATGGCCGCGCCCTCGCGCAGGAACTCCGGATTGGAGACCACGGCGAACTGGGCCTCGGGATTGACCCGCTTGATGATCGCCTCGACCTCGTCGCCGGTGCCCACCGGCACGGTCGACTTGGTGACCACGACAGTGAAGCCGTCGATCAGGCCGGCGATCTCCTCGGCGGCGGCGTAGACGTAGGAGAGGTCGGCATGGCCGTCGCCCCGGCGCGTGGGCGTGCCCACGGCGATGAACACCGCGTCGGCGTCCTTGATCGCCTGGGCGCCGTCCAGCGTGAACGACAGCCGGCCCTCGCGCACGTTACGGGCCACCAGGTCGTCCAGACCCGGTTCGAAGATCGGGATCTCGCCGGCCAGCAGCCGCGAGATCTTGCGCGGATCCTTGTCGATGCACGTCACCACGTGACCGAAGTCCGCAAAGCACGCCCCGGACACCAGGCCCACATAGCCCGTGCCAATCATCGCTACGCGCATGGATGTCCTCTTTCCACGGATCGGGGCGGCCGGCGGAACCGGCCCTGACGACCGCTAATCGGCCAATCGCGGGCGCGAGACAAGCCGTCGGGTGCATGCGCCTTGGGCGCCGCGGCGAAAATGCCGGGCGGCGTCGCCCGGGCGGCGGATTTCGAACAAACAGTCACGTTTGGGTTGTATGGTGGGCGCAGCCTGGAGTGGAAGCTTGCTGTTCGCCTTCGCCGTCATCGTCGTCCTGGTCTGCCTGCTGATCTGGCCCAGCCTCGAGAGACCCCTGCGCCGAGAACTTCGGCGTCTGACGCGCCGTCGGCGTTGAATCCGCAAACTGATCATATGACCGTTTGAGTATAACCCTAGGTTGAATTCACCTGTTTCACTGTCGAGCTCGCTAATGGCGAAGCTTGTCAGGTTCTGAAAGCGGCCAGCAGTCGGCGCCTGAAATATTCGCGCGAGAGGATAGATCGTGCGCAGCGCCGCCGATCGGCGCCTGCGCCATGCTCATGTCGTGAGAATTGATCTGATCCCAAGCAGACGGTCATGAAACTGTGCCGCTTATGTGCAAAGTCGCAAGTCTGAGCCGTGCGATTAACTCTTATAATAGTTTTAGGGCTGGAATACCCAGGGCTTGCGGCTTATAGGGATCGCGAATTCTTAACAGGGGGTAAGCCATGTCATCGCGTTTCGTGGGCGCAGTCGTCGCGGGCCTGGCCCTTGCCGCCGCGCCCTTCGTGTCGACCGCGGCCGCTGTCCAAGGCGGCGCCACTCAAGCCTCGACCGCGCCGCCCAGCGCCGCCTCGCTGCAGGCGGTGATCGCCGCCGCCGCGCGCTCGGCCGCCGCCGATCCCGGCTTCGCGGCCATGACCCCGGACGCCAAGCTCGACGCCGTGCAGGCCTCGGTCGCCGCCGCCCTGGCCGCCAGCGGCGCCTCGCCCGAGGTGATCGCCGCCGCCCTGATCCAGGCCGTGGCCTCCAACGTCATCAGCGCCGGCGTGGCCCTCAAGGTCGCCGCCGCGGTCGCGCCGGGCATGGCCGCCACCGTGGCCAACGCCCCCGCCGTCGTCGCCCAGCTGAAGGCCACCGGCCAGACCGCCACGGTCACCTCCTCGACCGCCGGCGGTTCGGTCAGCGTCCTGGTCAGCCTGTCGGGCACGGCGGGCGGCGGCGGCGACGCCGGTCCTCCGGCCGCCTACGACCCGTGCGCCGGCGTCACCGCCGACTACTGCGGCACCTGAGGCCTCACTAAGCGTTAGACCAGCGCCGGGTCGTCCGGCGCCGGACCCCTTTTTTGTTTGTGTCGGGTTTCCGAAAAGACGGCTGAAGTCGTCGAACTGGGGATAGACTATGAAGATACTTGCCTCGGCCGCGATCGCGGCTGTTCTCGTCGCGGCTGCGCCGCAGATCGCTTCCGCCCAGAGCGGCGCGTCCAGCTTCAAGCGCGACAAGCACACCAGCGTGCGCCAGCGCCCCCGGCCCGACTACGAGGCGGCCGGCGTGCGCCTGGGCGCGTTCGTGGCCTATCCCCGCCTGACGGTCGATCTCGAGCGCGACGACAACATCTACGCCGTCGCCGCCGACGAGACCTCCGACACCATCTGGCGCGTGAAGCCGGAACTGGCCCTGCGTTCGGACTGGTCGCGCCACTCGCTGAGCGCCTTCGCCTCGACCTCGATCAACCGCTATTCCGACAACAGCACGGAAAACAACGAGGAATACACCCTCGGGCTCAACGGCAAGCTCGACGTGGTGCGCGGCGCGTTCGTCACCGGCGGCCTGCAGTACCAGAAGCTGACCGAGCCGCGCTCGGCCCCGACCTCGCCGGTCGCCGCCCTGGCGCCGATCCAGTACGAACTGGTCACCGCGGCCCTTAGCGGGGTGAAGGAGTTCAACCGCCTGCGCCTGACCGGCGACGTGACCAGCAAGTCCTACGACTACGAGGACGGCCGCAACGCCGCCGGCGAGCTCGACCAGGACTTCCGCGACCGCGACCAGTACCGCTACGGCGTCAAGGCCGACTACGCCGTCAGCCCCGATACCGCCTTCTACGTCTCGCTGACCGGCGACTCGCGCCGCTACGACACGGACTCGGCGCGCGACTCCGACGGCTACATCCTGTCGGCGGGCGTCGACTTCGAGCTGGCCCAGGCCATTCGCGGCCAGGTCGACGCCGGCTACATGAAGCAGACCTACGACAACTTCGTCACCTCGACGGGCCGCCGCGTCGACGACATCACCGGCTTCAGCACCAAGACCAAGGTCGAGTGGTTCCCCACCGAGCTGACCACGGTGACTTTCAACGCCACCCGCAACATCGACGAATCCGTCGTCGCCAACTCGCAGGGCTTCGTCACCACCACCGGCTCGGTGGCCGTCGATCACGAGCTTCTGCGCAACGTTCTGCTGTCGGGCCAGGCTAATTTCGGCAGCGACGACTACGAGGGCATCGATCGCGAAGACAAGCGCAGCGGCGCCAAGGCTTCGGTTTCGTATCTGATGAACCGTCGCGTCGGGGTGTTCCTGACCTACACTTACCTGAAGCAGAAGTCGGAAGGCGCCAATGCCGCGCGAAGCTTCACCGACAATAAGCTGGCCGCTTCGCTCGCCCTGCAATTCTAGTCCAAAAAAGGTCGCGACCCTCCTCTAGCGGAGGGTCATCGACCACTGAGAGTGCGCATCATGGACGGCTCGACCTTCGAGACCCCGATCGCTCCGGCGTCCGACGCCGGAGCGCCCGCGTTTGACCTCAACGTCATCATCGCGATCTTCCGGCGGCGCCTGCGGCTGTTCGCGGCGGTGGCCCTGGCGGTCTTCGTGGCCGTGGTGCTGTTCACCCTGCAGGAGACCCCGCGCTACTCGACCCAGGCCCAGGTCATGATCGACGTGCGCCAGGAGCAGGTGACGCCGGACATGAACGCCGTGCTGTCGGGCCTGCCGGCCGACAGCGCCGTGGTCGACACCGAGGTCGAGGTGCTGCGCTCGCGGTCGCTGGCCGGCCGCGTGGTCGACCAGCTCAAGCTGGACCAGGACCCGTACTACAATCCCAGCCTCGCCGGCGCGAAGGGCGTCAAGGCCTGGCTGCCCTTCCTGAAGAAGACGGTGGCCCCCACCGCCGCCAACGATCCGGTCGCCGCCCAGCGCCTGCGCGAGCGGATCGTCGATCGCGTGCTCAGCGGCCTCAACGTCCGCCGCTCGGGCGTCACCTACCTGATCACCGTCCAGTACACGCACGAGGATCCGGCCCAGGCCGCGCGCCTGGCCAACGCCTTCGCCGACCTCTATCTGACCGAGCAGCTTGAGGCCAAGTTCGAGGCCACCAAGCAGGCCAACGGCTGGCTCAATACCCGGGTCGCCGACCTGCGCGGCCAGCTGCAGCAGGCCGAGGCCGAGGTCCAGCAGTACAAGATCGCCAACAACCTGCTCAGCGCCCAGGGCGCGACCCTGACCGAGCAGGAGATCTCGGGCCTGAACCAGCAGCTGGCCACGGCCCGCGCCGAACAGGCCGAGACCGACGCCCGCCTCAACATCGCCCGCAACCAGCTGGCCCGCGGCAGCAACGGCGACGATCTGGGCGAGACCATGAGCTCGCCGGTCATCCAGCAACTGCGCAAGCAGCGCGTCGAGAAGATCGCCCAGGTCAATTCCATGGCCGAGCGCTACGACGAGCGCTGGCCCGACCTGATCAAGGCGCGCCGCGAACTGGCCGAGATCGACACCCAGATCCAGGCCGAGATCAAGCGGATCATCTCCAACCTCGAGGCCCAGGCCCAGATCTCGCGCCAGCGCACCGGCTCGGTGGCCGGCAGCGTCGGCTCCGCCCGCGGAACCCTGGCCGGCAACAACCGCGCCAGCATCCGCCTGGCCGAACTGGAGCGGAAGGCCGAGTCCGTCCGCACCCTGTATGAGTCCCTGCTCGGTCGCTTCAAGCAGACCACGGCTCAGCAAGGCATCGAGCAGCCCGACGCCCGGGTGCTGTCGCGCGCCACCATCCCCAACAAGCCCAGCGAGCCCAAGCCGTCGGTCAACCTGATCCTTGGCCTGGTGGCCGCGCTCGGCGCCGGCGGCGCCGCCGTGGTCCTGGCCGAGATCCTGATGGCCGGCCTGTTCACCGAGGACGAGGTCGAGCGCCGCCTGGGCGTGCCCTATCTCGGCTCGGTGCCGCTGCTCAGCTCGACGCTGGACGACGCCCGCGCCGCGCGCGGCCTGGCCCCGCCTGACTACCTGCTGAACAAGCCGCTCTCCAGCTTCGCCGAGAGCCTGCGCAAGCTGCGGGCGGCGATCCTGTTCTCCAAGGTCGGCGAGACGGTGAAGGTGATCGCGGTCACCTCGTCGCTGCCGGGCGAGGGCAAGACCACCACCACCTTCTCGCTGGGCCGCACCCTGGCGGCCTCGGGCGCCAATGTCGTGGTCGTCGACTGCGACCTGCGCCAGGGCGCCATCAACCGTTTCCTGCCCACCGCTCCCACGGTCGGCCTGATCGAGGTGCTTAACGGCGCGGCCACGCTGGACGAGGCGCTGTACGCCGATGAGAGCGGGGCCAAGGTCCTGCCGCTGACCAAGTCGGCCTACACGCCGCGCGACGTCTTCGGCTCGGCCGCCTTCCAGCGCCTGCTGGCCGAACTGCGCCAGCGCTTCGACGTGGTGCTGCTCGACACCGCCCCGCTGCTGGCCATCGCCGACACCCGCATCCTGGCGCCGCACGCCGACGCCGTGGTCATGCTGGCCCGCTGGAAGCGCACGCCGGTCAAGGCCATCACCTCGGCGCTGTCGCTGCTGCAGGGCCGGGGCGTGTTCCTGGCCGGCGTGGCCCTGACCCAGATGGATCTCAAGGCCCAGTCCCGTTACGGCTACGGCGACGCGGGCTACTACTACAAGAGCTACCGCAAGTACTATGCGGACTGACGGGCGTCGGACCCGGCGGCTCGCGGGGTCCGAAACCGCCGCCTGCGCGGGCCTGACGGCGCTGGTCTTCGGCGCCGTCCTGGCCTTCGGCGCCAGCGACACGGCCGTGGCGGCCGTGTTCGCCGGGCTCTACGCCCTTGGCCTCGTCATCCTGTTGGCCGCCTGCGGCTGGGCCCGCCGCGATCTCGCCAGGCTCGGCGGCTGGACGGTTCCGGCCGTGCTGGCCGCGCTGCTGCTGGCCGCCGTCCTGGCGCCCCTGACGCCCTGGACCCCCGACGGCCCCCATCCGGTCTGGACCTATCTGCCCGACGGCCCGGCGGCCTCGACCCTCGACCGCTCGGCGGTGCTGCTCAACGTCCTGAACCTGCTGGGCCTGTTCTGCCTCTACGTCGCCGGCCGGGTGGTCGCCGCCTCGCAGACACGCGGCCGCCGGCTGCTGGCCTTCATGCTGTGGGGCCTGGGGATCTACGCCGCCGGCGCTCTCGTGCATCACGTCGGCCTGCGCGGCGAAGGGCGGATGGCCGCCACCCTGCTGGGCCCCAACAGCGCCGCCACGGTGTTCGCCGCCGGCGTGGTTATGGCCGCCGCGGCGCTGGCCCAGCGCCTGCGCAGGGGCGGTTCGGCCGCGCTGAAGAAGGGCGATCCGCGCGCCGTCGCCCTGGTCGGCCTGGTGGCCCTGCTGGTCGTCTGCGTGCTGATGACCGCCTCGCGCGGCGGCCTGATCGCCGGCGCGATCGGCGCGGCGCTGTTCACGATCTGGCAGGCCCTGGCCGGGCGCCGGATGACTCGGAGCGGCGTGCTGGTGGTCGGCGGCGCGGCCGTGCTGCTGGTGGCGGTTCTTGGTCTCAACGGCGCGGGCCTGGTGGCCGAGCGCTTCGACCTGGCCCAGCAGGACCTCGACATCCGCCGGCAGATCATCGCCCCGCACTGGCGCGCCTTCCTGTCCTCGCCCTGGTTCGGCTACGGCCTGGGCGGCTTCACCTCGGTCAACCAGATGCTGATGACCGAGGCGACCCTGCGCGAGCTGCACAACGTGCGCGCCGTGCACAATCTCTATGTCCAGTGGCTGGAGGAGGCCGGCGTCGTCGGGGCTGCGCTGATGGCGGCGCTGCTGGGCCAGCGTCTGGCTCCGATCGTCCGCGCGGCCTTCGGCGCCGGCGGCGTCGGCATCTGGGCGCGCGGCGCGGTCTGCGCGGCGGCGGTGTTCCTGATCCACGGCCTGTCGGACTTCGCGCTGCAGGTGCCGGCCATCCAGGCGCTGGCGGCGCTGGGCCTGGGCGCAGTCGGCGGCCTGGTCTCGCCCCGCCGCGAGACGCGCGGCGCCAGGCCCGATCTCGCGCCGGCCCGTCTGGCCCTGGCCGGCGGCGGCGCCTGCGCCGTGGTCGCCGTGCTGCTGGGCGCGCCGCTGCTGGCGGCCAAGGTCGGCGGAGACCTGTCGGCCTGGCCCACGGCCCCCGCCGACGCCCTGGCCGCGAGCATCGAGCGCGGCGTGGCGCGCAAGGATCTATCGGCGGAAGAGCTGGCGCGGCTGGACGGCCTGAGCCGTCGCGAACTGGCTTCGCGGCCGGGATCGGGATCGGCCTGGTTGCGTCGCGCGGCCGTCGACGCGGCCGCCGGCCTGGACGGGCCCTCGGCCCTGGCGCTGGAGCGCTCGTTCACGGTGGCGCCGCTGCAGACCAGCCTGTTCAACGCCCGGACGCGGTTCGCCTACGAGCGCTGGGACCGGCTGACGCCGACGGCGCGCGCCCAGACGATCGAGCAGCTCAGCGCCGAATGGCGCCGCGCCAACTGGAAGCGGAAGGAACTGGTGCGGATGGCCAACGAGATCCGCAATCCGGCGGGGCGGGTGGGCCTGGCGCTGCAGCTGACGGTGCTGCGCCTGCGGCAGCCCTGAGGCGGCCGCGCGTGCGGATCGATCAGAGGAAGGCGCGGACCAGTTCGGCGGCGGCCAGCCACAGGCCGACCGAAACCATGGCGGCCAGGCCCAGGCCGACGGCGCGCGGCAGGCGGCGCGTGGCGGTCGGCGCGGCGTCGGCGACGCTGCTCAGCGAGATGTCTGCGTGCGGCATGAAACTCAAGGCCCCTTCAACGCAGGTTCGTCATCTGCGCGAATATAAGCTTAGCTTTTCACCCCTAAGCCCTAGTGAAGGAACAGGGTTTACGCAAAATGACTGTATTTTATGGTTAAGTATCAGTTTCCGCGCGACGTCGTCGGAGAGTTGCATTAGGTAGTTAGAGACGAAGTGGGGTGGCTTCGTTCCTTTTTTGTGTGTCGTGGGATAGGGGGTTACGCTGTGAGCGGAAGCTCGAACACCGAAACCATGAACGCCGTCGCGGGCGAGATTCTTGCTCGTGTCGCCGTGGATCCTGGCAAGCGCTTCATCGATGTCGTCGTCGCCGCCCTTGCCCTGATCTTCTTCGCGCCCGTGCTTCTGCTCGCGGCGCTCTGGATCAAGCTGGAGTCGCCCGGACCCGTGCTGTTCCGCCAGACGCGGGGCGGCCTGAACGGGCGAACCTTCACCATCTACAAGCTGCGCTCGATGCGGTGCGAGGAGAACGGCGACAAGGTCACCCAGGCCCGTCGCGACGACGACCGCATCACCAAGTCCGGCAAGCTTCTGCGCACCACCAGCATCGACGAGTTGCCCCAGCTGCTCAACGTGCTGAAGGGCGACATGTCTCTGGTCGGTCCGCGTCCGCACGCCATGGCGCACGACGCCTATTACGGCGCGCTGATCTCGACCTACAACATGCGCTTCCAGGCCAAGCCGGGCCTCACGGGCCTGGCCCAGATCCGCGGCCTGCGCGGCGGCACCACCGACGTCGAGGACATGGCGGCCCGCATCAAGGCCGACATCGCCTATATCGACGGATGGTCGCTGATGAGCGACATCCGCATCCTGCTGCTGACGGTGCCGCACCTGCTGATGGCCGAAAACGCCTACTAAGCGGGCAATACTGTTCGAATACGGAAAAAGGCCTCGCTTCTGTTCGGAAGCGAGGCCTTTGTCTTTGATCCGACGTCTCGGGATCAGCCGATCGTCACCCAGGCGGCCGAGCCGGGCGCCTGGCGCTCGATCCAGCGATAGTTCAGCTCGCTCCACGGCGTGGCCCAGGGGGTCAGGTTGTCGAGCACCCAGTCGCCCTGTTCCATGGCCACCACCAGCACCGCGTGGCTCTCGCCGCGCGCGGTGACCGCCACGGCCATCGACAGGGCGGCGGCCGGAACGCCGGCCTCGATCAGCCGGCGGCGCTTCTCCAGGGCGTAATCCTCGCAATCGCCGTACATCTTGCCGTCGATCACGCGCGGCAGGCTCCAATACTCGATCATGCCGTAGAGATCGAAGTCTTCGGCCTTCTGGACCTCGCGGTTGACCCGGCGATTGACGTCGTTGAGCAGCTTCATCTGGTCGCGGGACAGGCGCGGCGGTTCGCCCGGGGCCGAGGCCAGGTTGATTGCCGGGCGGGCCGGAGCGGCGAACGGCGTCGGCGACAGCGCCGCGGCCAGGGCCTGTACCGGCGAGACCAGGGCGAAGTCGGCGTCCAGGCGCAGAGGCTGGAGGGTCTCCACCGTCAGGGCCGCGACCTCGTCCTCGGCCGCGATCTCGGTTTCGAGAGCGATTGCCTGGGCGGCGAAGGTCAGGCGTCGACCGCCCGACCAGGCGGTCGAGGTCGACGAGGTGGCCAGGCCCGGCTGCGGCGCCGGGCCGGTCAATTGGCCGGTGAGGGCGGCGATCTCGTGCTGGGCCGCGCCGCAGCTTTCCAGATCGCGCTGGCACAGGTCGGTGAACCCGGGCGGGGCGGCCGCGGGCGCGCCCAGCGGCATGAACGCCGGCGCCGGCGCGGCGAGGGCAGGGCCGGCGGCGGCCATCAGCCCCAGGCTGGCGGCGGCGGTTCCGAGAAAGGCGGTGATCTTCATGACGGGCTCGCGAAGTTCGTGAGCTCATCATCGGGATATCCATTGAATTCGAGGTCAAAATGCTTGGTGTTTTAACGTCTAATCAATCTGGTTTATTTGATGTTATTGGTAATCGCCAATGAATATTCAAGGTTAAATTGCTATCGAGAATTTCGGTTTATTTATCGTAAATGCGCGCGGTGACGGTTGAAGGGGCCTTGCACGTAAGGCATTTTGGCGATCGACCCGTTTCGTCCTCCTCCATCGTCATCAGGTCCATGGTCTTCGGCTTCCTGCGTCCCAAGTCCCGATCCAAGTCCGAGGCGGCCTCCGCCGACGGCCGAGTGGTTTACGGCGTCGGCGACGTTCACGGCCGTCTCGACCTGCTCGACCAGCTGCTCGACGTGGTGGCGGCCGACTTCGCCGCCCTGGGCCGGCAGGACCGGCCAGTCATCGTGTTCGTCGGCGACTACGTGGATCGCGGTCCGGACTCGGCCGGGGTGATCGACCGCATCGCCGCCCTGAAGGCCGCCTCGGGCGGGTCGTCCGGCTTCGAGGTCCGGGCCCTGATGGGCAATCACGAGCAGACCCTGCTGCAGTTTCTCGACAACCCCGAGGGCGGTCCGGTCTGGGCCGAGTTCGGCGGCGGCGAGACCCTGGCTTCGTATGGCGTGGCGCGGCCCGTGGGGCGCGACCCCGAGGCCTGGCGCGCGGCTCAGGAGCAGTTCCAGCGCAACCTGCCCCTGCGCCACCTGACCTTCCTGCGGCAGCTGGAGCTGACCGCGGCCTACGGCGACTATCTGTTCGTCCACGCCGGCGTGCGGCCGGGCCGTTCGCTGGCCGAGCAGGACCCGCAGGACCTGCTGTGGATCCGTGGCGATTTCCTGCACCAGCCGCACGGCCTGGGCATGGTCGTGGTGCACGGCCACACGCCCGACGAGGAGCCTTTCCTGGGCCGTGACCGGATCAATGTCGACACCGGAGCCTATGCGACGGGCGTTCTGACCGCAGTCCGCGTGGGCGAGGGCGCGCCGGCCATGCTGCAGGCGCGAAAACGACGTCCTGTTCCGGTGTGAAGCTTGTGAGGCCCGGGCCTCCATGCGATGAGACCTGAGAGGGATGCAGCCGAGAGACGTGACGAGAATGATTACCGTTCGACGCTTTATTCGGGCGGCTTCGATCTGCCTGGCCCTCGGCGCGACGGCGCCGATCGCCCATGCCCAGGATCCTGCGCCGGCGGCCCCTCCCGCCGCTGCTGCGCCGCAACAGGCCGCGCCTTCCACGGCGGCTCCCGCCACCCCCGCCGACCCCGACTACCAGCTCGGTTCGGGCGACAAGGTCCGCGTCACCGTCTTTGGCGAGCCCACCCTGTCGGGCGAGTTCTATGTCACCGGCTCGGGCCTGGTGTCGCTGCCGCTGCTGGGCGAGGTCAAGGCCGCCGGCCTCAGCGTCCGTCAGTTCCAGGAGACGGTCGAGACCGCCCTGCGCAACGGCTATCTCAAGCAGCCGCGCGTCAGCGCCGAAGTGCTGAACTTCCGCCCGTTCTACATACTGGGCGAGGTCAGCAAGCCGGGCACCTATCCCTACACCTCGGGCCTGACGGTGCAGAACGCGGTGGCCACCGCCGGCGGCTACACCTACCGGGCCGACAAGAACAAGGTCTACATCAAGCGTCTCGGCGAAGAGAAAGAGACCAAGATGAGCCTGACGCCGTCGACCCAGGTCGCGCCTGGCGACACAGTCCGTATCGGCGAGCGCTTCTTCTAGGAATTCAAAAGCAGGCGCGGCGCTGTTTCAGGCTTTCGATGTCTTAAGGCCTGATTCACCACGAAGTGCGGCGATGGGCCGCGCCTGTGACTACCTGGCCGCGCAATAGAAACCATTTTTTTGTATCTTTCCGCACAGAGTGGCGCCGTACCATTCTGGGGGAACGCCTTTGCTGAAGGTTCTGACCTGCCTGACGGGGCAGCATGACTTCAGGCTCGTGCTTGTCGCTGGCCTCGTCTGCTTCGCCGCCTGTTTCACGGCGTTCCGGCTCTTCTCACGCCTGCGCGGCGCGCGCGGCCTGGTCCGCGGCGCCTGGCTGCTGCTGACCGGCCTTGTCGCCGGCTCGGGCGTCTGGGCCACCCACTTCATCGCCATGGTCGCCTACGACCCCGGTCTGAAGACCGGCTACAGCCCGGCCGGCACCCTGCTGTCGCTGATGATCGCCGTGCTGTTCATGGCCGCCGGCTTCGCCGTGGCCTCGGCCGAGCGCACCCGCACCAACGACTGCGCCGGCGGCCTGCTGCTGGGCCTGGGCATCGGCGCGATGCACTACACCGGCATGTCGGCCTTCGTGACCCAGGGCTACGTGCTCTGGGAGCAGGCCACCGTCGCCGCCTCGGTCATCATCGGCGTCTCGTTCTCGGCCGTCGCCCTGGTCATCGCCGGCCGCGCCCGCTCGCTGACCAAGCAACTGATCGGCGGCACGGTGCTGACGCTGGGCGTCTGCGGCCTGCACTTCACCGGCATGGGCGCGGTCACCATCCAGCCCGACATCAACGTCGTCGTGCCCGAGCAACTGCTGTCGGGCGCCATGCTGACCCTGGCGGTCACCGCCATCACCGGCCTGATCATCCTGGGCGGCCTAGGCGCGGTGACCATCGAGTCGTCGACCAGCCGCTCGGCGCTCGACCGCATCCGCCGCCTGGCCAACGCCGCCTACGAAGGCATCGTCGTGGTCCAGGACGGCCGCATCAACGACGCCAACGCCGCCTTCGCCGAACTGGCCGGCGCCCCGCTGGGCGAACTGGTCGGCAAGCCGCTCTACAATGCCATGCTGACCTTCGACGGCAAGGAAGCCGCCCGCGAGGGCGTGCGTCGCGAAGGCCTGCTCCAGCCCGTCGCCGGCGGCCGCGCCATCCCGGTCGAGGTGTTCTCGCGGCTGATGGACGACGGCGCCCGCACCGAGACCTCGGGCCTGACCGTTCTGGCCATCCGCGACCTGCGCGAGCGGCGCTCGGCCGAGGAGAAGATCCGCTACCTGGCCGAACACGACGGCCTCACAGGCCTGCCGAACCGCAACTCGCTGCAGGCCCGCCTGGCCGCGGCCCTGGAGCGCGTCGAGGCTTCCGGCGAGACCCTGTCGCTGATCTGCATCGATCTGGACCACTTCAAGGAAGCCAACGACCTGCACGGCCACCTGGCGGGCGACGCCCTGCTGGTCGAGGCCGCGCGCCGCCTGCAGGACTCGGTCACCGCCCCGTCCTTCGCCGCGCGCCTGGGCGGCGACGAATTCATCCTGGTGCAGATCGCCGCCGGCGATCAGCCCGCCGCCGCCGCCGAACTGGCCGGCCGCGTGCTGGAACAGCTGTCGACGCCGGCCGTCTACGAAGGTCAGGACCTGGCCATGGGCGCCAGCCTTGGCGTCTCGCTGTTCCCCGACGACGGCCGCACCGCCGAGGCCCTGCTGGCCAACGCCGACATGGCGCTCTATCGCGCCAAGGAAAGCGGCCGCGGCGTCTATCGCTTCTTCAAGCGCGAGATGGACGAGACCATCCGTGAACGCCGCACCCTGGCGCGCGAGCTGCGCCAGGCGATCACCGACGAGGAACTGGTGGTGTTCTACCAGCCGCTGGCCCGCGCCGCCGACGGCGAGGTCTGCGGCTTCGAGGCCCTGGTCCGCTGGAAGCACCCGGTGCGCGGCATGGTCCCGCCGCTGGAGTTCATCCCCGTGGCCGAGGAGAACGGCCTGATCACCCAGCTGGGCGAATGGGTCCTGCGCCGCGCCTGCGCCGACGCCGCCAGCTGGGACCGCCCGCTGCGCATCGCCGTCAACCTGTCGCCGCTGCAGCTGAACCAGCCCAACCTGCCCACCCTGGTGCACGAGGTGCTGATCGCCACGGGCCTGTCGCCCTCGCGCCTGGAGCTGGAGATCACCGAAAGCGCCCTGTTCAAGGACTACCAGCGCGCGCTCGACAACCTGCGCCGCCTGAAGGCCCTGGGCGTGCGCATCGCCATGGACGACTTCGGCACCGGCTTCTCGTCGCTGTCGACCCTGCAGTCGTTCCCGTTCGACAAGATCAAGATCGACAAGAGCTTCGTCGAGAACATCCACCGTCACGACCGCGCCACCGTCATCGTGCGCGCCGTGCTGGGCCTGGGCCGCAGCCTGGAGATCCCGGTCGTGGCCGAGGGCGTCGAGACCCAGGAGCAGATCGACTTCCTGCGCGGCGAGTCCTGCGCCGAGCTGCAGGGCTACGCCATCGGCCGGCCGGGTCCGATCGACAGCCTGTCGGCCTGGACCCTGGCCCGCGCCGCCGCGGCGGCCCAGCTCGAGACCGAAGCCCGCGGCGCAGCCTGACCGCGCGCGGGAACCTCTGCCGTGCGCCCGCGTTAGCAAGGCGTCGCCGGCGGGGGTGCGTTTGGTGACGCGGGGCTAGCGTAATGGGCCAGTTTCTCAGTCGGGCGACGATCCGGTTCGCGTCGTCGGTCGACCGCCCGATCCTCAGGTTCTGCCTGGCCGGCGTGGCCGTGGGCCTTGCCGTCGCCGCCCGTATCGGCGCGGCCAGCCTGACCGACCATCCCAGCAACTTCCCGCCGTTCTTCGTCGCCGTCATGCTGGCCGCCCTGGTCGGCGGGCTGTGGGCGGGCCTGGCCTCGGTGCTGGCCAGCGCGCTGCTGGTGCGGCTGCTGTGGATGAGCGGCCCGCTGGATACCGCCCAGGCCGCCCAGCTGGCGACCTTCGCGCTGAGCGGCGCCCTGATCGTGCTGTTCGTCGCCGCCCTGCGGCTGGCCGTGCGCAGCGGCCTGGCCGCCGAGGAGCGGTTTCGCATCGCCCAGGACGCCTCGCTCGACGCCTTCGTGATCCTCGAACCCCTGCGGCGCGGCGGCCAGGTCGCCGACTTCCGCTGGACCTACGCCAACCCCGCCGCCCAGGCGATGCGGCCGCGCGGGGTGTCCACCCTGATCGGCCGGCGGGTGCGCGACGTGTTCCGCGACGAGACCGGCCAGCAGATGATCGAGCGCCTGAGCCGCCTGCTCGACGAGGGCGGTCCCGACGACCTGGAGGTGCGGCGGGTGATCGACGGCGAGGAGCACTGGGTGCGTTCCAGCGGCGTGCGCATCACCGAGGGCCTGGCGGTGACCTTTCGCGACGTGACGCGCGAGCGGCAGGCCGCCGCCGCCCTGCGCACCAGCGAGGAGCAGTTCCGGGGCGTGGCCAACGCCGCCCCGGTGATGATCTGGATCTCCGACGCCGACGGGGCCTGCATCTGGTTCAACGACGCTTGGCTGAAGTTCACCGGCCGGGGCATGGACGAGGAGCTGGGACGTGGCTGGGCCGCGGGCGTCCATCCCGACGACTTGGTCGCCGCCGAGGCGGAGGCGGCAGCCGCCATGGCGCAGCGCCGCTCGTTCCGCGCCGCCTTCCGCCTGCGCCGCGCCGACGGCGCCTGGCGCTGGATCAGCAGCGCCGGCGCCCCGCGCCACGACGCCTACGGCCAGTTCCAAGGCTATATCGGCAGCTGCTTCGACAACACCGAGGTGGTCGAGACGACCCTGGAACTGGAGGCTCGCGTCGTCGAGCGCACCGCCGCCCTCGAGGCCAGCATCGCCGAGCGCGCCAAGACCGAGGCCGCCCTGGCCCAGTCCCAGCGGCTGGAGACGGTGGGCAGGCTGACCGGCGGGGTGGCCCACGACTTCAACAACCTGCTGACCGTGATGGTCGGCGGGCTCGACATGATCCTCAAGCGCCCCGACGACGTGGCCCGGGTGAAGCGCCTGGGCGAGGCGGCCCTGGCCGCGGGCCAGCGCGGCGAGCGCCTGACCCGCCAGCTGCTGGCCTTCTCGCGCAGCCAGGAGCTGAAGCTCGAGGTCGTCGACATCGCAGGCCTTATCCTGCAGGTCGAGCCCCTGGTCCGCCGGGCCGTCGGCGACGCCAAGAGCCTGGTGGTCCGCGCCGATCGCGACGCCGGCTCAAGCCGCGTCGACGCCGCCCAGTTCGAGGCGGCCCTGCTCAACCTGGTCGTCAACGCCGTCGACGCCACGCCCGACCACGGAACCATCACCGTCGAGGTCTCGGCCGAGCGGCTGGCGGCCGGGCAGGCGGGCGAGGCTCCCGCCGGCAACTATGTGCGCGTGGCGGTGTCCGACACCGGCCACGGCATGTCGCCCGAGGTGCTGGGCCGGGTGTTCGAGCCGTTCTTCACCACCAAGGAGGTCGGCAAGGGCACTGGCCTGGGCCTGGCCCAGGTCTACGGCTTTGTGCGCCAGTGCGGCGGGGCCGTGACCATCGACAGCCAGGAAGATCAGGGCACGACGGTCAGCCTGCACCTGCCGGCAGCCGCCGACGACGGGATCGTCGCCGAGCGGGCGCAGGACGAGCCGATCGCGGACCTCTCCGGCGTGCGGGTGCTGCTGGTCGAGGACGACGCCAGCGTCCGGGCCATCACCGAAGGGGCGCTGTCGGAACTGGGCTGCGTGGTGGTCACCGCCGAGCATGGCCGCGCCGCCCTGGCCCGCCTCGACGCCGAGCCGGCCTTCGACGTGCTGCTGTCGGACCTGGTGATGCCCGGAGGCGTCAGCGGCGTGGAGCTGGGCCGCATCGTCTCGGAGCGCACGCCGGACACCGCCGTCCTGCTGACCACCGGCTACGCCGGCGACCGCCTGGCCGCCGCCCTCGAAGACCTGCCCTGGCCCGTGCTGCGCAAGCCTTTCCGGATCGAGCAACTGCACCGGGCGCTGGCCGAGGCGGTGCGGGGGCGGCCATAGACTTTCCCGCGAAGCGGGGCTGCGGCGTTTCAACCCATCCCGTCATTCCCGCCCTTGTGGCGGGAACCCCTCTTTCCGCCGCAGGTGCGGAGGGGGCGGCGCGCCGTGCGCGCCGCTTGCGCGTCCCGTGCAGGCTGACCCAGGGTTTCCCGCCACAAGGGCGGGAATGACGGGAGGAAGGGGGGGACGTGCGCGCCACCATCTCTCCAGAGGGGAGGTTCCTACCGCCGTCTGCTCAGCCCCCCCAGCAGCCCGCGCATGATCTCGCGCCCGGCCTGGCTGGCCACGGTGCGCAGCAGCGACTTGGCGAAGGTCTCGGCCATGCCCTGGCGGCTGGAGGCGCGCGGCCGCGAGGCGCGGGCGTCTTCGCGTTCCTCGCGGGCCCGTTCGCGCTCGCGCACCTTCTCCTCGGCGGCGCGCTGGCGTTCGGCCTCGGCGGCGGATGCGGCGGCGGCCGCGTCCTTCTGGGCCTGGGCGGCGCGGCCCTGCAGCGTCTCGTAGGCCGAGGCGCGGTCCTGGGCGGTGTCGTAGAGGCCGGCCACCGGGCTCTTGGCGATGGCGGCGGCGCGTTCCTCAGGCGTCAGCGGGCCCAGGCGCGAGGCCGGCGGGCGGATCAGGGTCTTCTGCACCACGCAGGGCGCGCCCTTGGCGTCGAGCACCGAGACCAGGGCCTCGCCCACGCCCAGGGCCTGGATGGTCTCGGCGGTGTCGAAGGCGGGGTTCACCCGGAACGACTGGGCGGCGGCCTTCAGCCCCTTCTGGTCGGCGGGCGTGTAGGCGCGCAGGGCGTGCTGCACGCGCGCGCCCAGCTGGCCCAGCACGGCGTCGGGAATGTCGGCCGGGTTCTGGGTGACGAAATAGATGCCCACGCCCTTGGAGCGGATCAGGCGAACCACCTGCTCGATCTTCTCAAGCAAGGGCTTGGGCGCGTCGTTGAACAGCAGGTGCGCCTCGTCGAAGAAGAACACCAGCTTGGGCTTCTCCGGGTCGCCCACCTCGGGCAGTTCCTCGAACAGCTCCGACAGCAGCCACAGCAGGAAGGTCGAATAGAGCTTGGGCGACTGGATCAGGCGGTCGGCCGCCAGCACGTTGACATAGCCGCGCCCGGCCACGTCGGTGCGCATGATGTCGGAGAGGTTCAGGGCCGGTTCGCCGAAGAAGTGCTCGGCGCCCTGGGTCTGCAGGGTCAGCAGCTTGCGCTGGATCGCCCCGACCGTGGCGGCCGAGACGTTGCCGTACTGGGTGCCGATCTCGCCGGCGTTGTCGGCCACGTACTTCAGCGCCGCCTGAAGATCCTTCAAGTCCAGCAGCAGCAGGCCGTCCTGGTCGGCGACGTGGAAGGTGACGGTCAGCACCCCCTCCTGCACGTCGTTCAGCTCCAGCAGCCGCGACAGCAGCAGCGGGCCCATCTCCGAGATGGTCGTGCGGATCGGGTGACCCTTCTCGCCGAACAGGTCCCAGAAGATGGTCGGCGGCGCGGCGGGGGTCAGGGTGATGTCCATCGACGTGGCGCGGGCCAGCATCTTCTCGTTCGGCGTTCCCGGCGCGGCCACGCCCGACAGGTCGCCCTTCACGTCGGCGGCGAACACCGGCACGCCCGCGTCGGCGAAGGCCTGGGCCATGACCTGCAGCGTCACCGTCTTGCCGGTGCCGGTCGCGCCGGCGACCACGCCGTGGCGGTTGGAGCGGTCCAGCCGCTGCGTCACCGGCCCTTCGCCCAGGCCAATGAGGATCTCGCCTTCGCCAATCGCCAGGGTCATGCGCAACTTCCCTTCATCTAGGAGCTTTAAGCGTAGCCTCGGGCTTGTCTCCCGCCAATCGGGCTGAACAATGGTCCCCAGATCCTACGCGCCAAGAGAATCCCGTCGATGACGACCGCAACACCCTCGATCACCAGCCGCAACGCCGTCGTCTTCCTGGCGGTGGTGGCGGCCGGCGCTGCTCTCTACTTCATGCGCGGCATCCTCACGCCGCTGGTCCTGGCCATCTTCCTGGCGGTGATGATCGACAGCTTCGCCCGCGTGCTGACGGTGCGGGTGCCCAAGTTCCCCGAGAAGCTGGCCCTGCCGACGGCCATCGTGCTGTCGCTGCTGCTGTTCGGCGGCTCGGTGTGGATCGTGGTCGAGAACGGCGCCGGCTTCGTGGGCCAGGCCAAGGCCTACGCCCCGCGCCTCAACGAGGTGATCGCCAAGATCGCCGGCCTGGTGGGCGTGCGCGTCGCCCCCACGCTGGACGACCTGATCGCCCAGCTCAATCCGCAGCAATATGTCGGGGCGATCGCCGGCAGCCTGCAGAACTTCGCCTCCAACGCCGTGCTGGTGCTGATCTATCTGGGCTTCATCATCGCCTCGCGCCGGGGCTTCTCGCGCAAGATCGTCGCCCTGTTCCCGCACCACGCCGAGCGCGACCAGTCCGTGGCCCTGTTCCAGCGCATCCGCAACGGCGTGGAGCAGTACCTCTGGATCCAGACCGTCACCGGCCTGATGATCGCCGTGGCCGCCTGGGCGGTGATGGCCCTGGTCGGGCTCGACAACGCCTTCTTCTGGGCCTTCCTGATCTTCATCGCCGCCTACATCCCGATCATCGGCGGCGCCATCGGCTGCATCCTGCCGCCGCTGTTTGCTTTGGTGCAGTTCCCCCACAGCCTGCTGCCGGCGCTGATCCTGGCCGGCTCGCTGCAGGTGATCTTCTTCGTCGTGGGCAACGTCGTCCTGCCGCGCATGCAGGGCGACAGCCTCAACATGGACCCCACCGTCGTGCTGCTGTCGCTGGCCGTCTGGGGCGCCCTGTGGGGCGGCATCGGCATGTTCCTGTCCACGCCTTTGACCGTGGCCCTGATGCTGATCCTGGCCCAGTTCGACGGCACCCGCTGGATCGCCATCCTGCTGTCCGAGGACGGCGATCCGACCAGCGAGCGGGCCACCGCGCACGGCCCGGCGGGGGTCGCCAAACAGGGGTCCGCGAGAAAAAAGCCAAGTTCGAAAAAAGGGGCTTAAATTTCTTGGGAGCGCTCCTATCTAGGTCTGGTACCGGGAGCCCCCCAATCCCGGTCCCGCGCGACGCCGGCCTGCTTTACCTGGCGCGTCGAACGCGGAAACAGCCCGCCGCTCCCCCCAAGGCGGGCCTGCGCCGCCGGTCTCCCCCCACCGGCGGCGCTTCCGTGTCCGGAGCAGCGTTTCCGAACAATCCACGGCCAGGGCGCCCGGATAGAAATGTGGGTGGCGCTTCCTTCGGAATTCAGCAGTTTAGGCAAAATATTGTTCGGTTCTCGGGCGTGTCGGTTGAACGCGCACGGGAAAGGGCTAGGTTGTCGCCAAAAATTCGCGAGGAAATCCCATGGTCGGCGATAGTGACCGCAAGGCGAACCAACAGACGTCCAGCGCCCTGAGCGCGGCTCTGGAAAAGGCTCTCGGCGGTGCTCTCACCCCTGCACAGGCCCAGTTCGCGGCGCTGGCCGCCGAAGACTGGTCGGCCGAGGAACTGCCCGGCGTCGAAGCCGGCGACGTGGCCGCCGAACTGGCGGCCCTCTACCGTTTCGCCGAGGCGTCGGCCGACGAGGCCCTGGCCCTGCGCGTCCGCGCCGCCAAGGGCGGCGACGTCCTCGAGATCGTCCAGCCCGACCGTCCCTTCCTCGTCGATTCGATCATGGGCACCATCGCCGAGACCGGCTTCTCGGTCCGCGCCATGTTCCACCCGATGGTCGAGCTGCTCGGCCAGCGCCGCTCTCTGATCCAGGTGTGGCTGGAGCCCGTCGGCCAGGACCGTGAAGCCGCCCTGCTGGCCGCCGTCCGCGACGCCCTGGCCGACGCCCATCGCGCCGTCGACGACTTCGACGCCATGCGCGCCCTGATGCGCCGCACGATCGACGAGCTGCGCGGCGCCCAGGTCGACATCCCGGCCGACGAGCGCGCCGAGGGTCTGGACTTCCTCGACTGGCTGGAAGGCGACCACTTCGTGTTCCTCGGCGCGCGGGTCTACGAATACCCCCGCACCGCCGACGGCGGCTACGCGGCCGAGGAGCCGCTGTATCAGCCCGAGGGCAGCCTGGGCGTGCTGCGCGACCAGACCCGCACCGTCCTGCGCCGCGAAAGCGAGCCGGCGATCCTGTCGCCCCAGGTGCGCGACCACCTGCTGCTGGGCGCCCCGCTGGTGGTGGCGAAATCGAACCTGCGCTCGCGCGTCCACCGCCGCGGCTACATGGATTACGTCGGCGTGCGCCGCTACGGCGCCGACGGCAAGCCCTCGGGCGAGGTCCGCTTCGTGGGCCTGTTCACCGCCGAGGCCTACGAGACTCCCGCCCACGAGGTGCCGCTGATCCGCCGCAAGGTCGAGCATGTGCTCGGGCAGGCCGGCAAGGATCCCGACAGCCACAATGGCAAGAGGTTGCGCAACATCCTCGAGACCTGGCCGCGCGACGAGCTGTTCCAGATCGAGGAGGGCGACCTGCTCTCCATGGCGCTGGGCGTGCTGCACCTTTACGACCGTCCGCGCGTGCGCCTGTTCACCCGCCGCGACCCGTTCGACCGCTTCATCTCGGCCCTGCTGTTCGTCCCGCGCGAGCGCTACGACTCGGGCGTCCGCCAGCGGGCCGGCGACCTGCTCAGCCAGGCCTTCGACGGCCGCGTCTCGGCCTACTATCCCAGCTTCTCCGACGCCCCGCTGGCGCGCGTGCACTACATCCTCGGCGTCAAGCCGGGCGCCCATCCCGAGCCCGACCTGGCGGCGCTGGAAGCGGCCATCGCCGAGACCACCCGCACCTGGGACGACCGCTTCGAGGGCATCGTGCGCGAGCGCGGCGCCACCCGCCCGGTGGTCGACACCCTCTCGCGCTGGGCCGGCGCCTTCCCGCCCGGCTATCGCGACCAGTACGACGCCGCCGAGGCCCTCGCCGACATCGCCGTCGTCGACGACCTGAAGTCCGGCGAGGCCGTGCGCGTGCGGGCCTTCCGTCGCGACGGCGACGACGCCATGACCTTCCGCTTCAAGCTGTATCGTCCGGGCGCGGCCGCGCCGCTGGCCGACGTGCTGCCGATCCTCGAGCACATGGGCCTGAAGGCCCTGATCGAGGACGGCTTCAAGCTGAAGCCGACCATCGACGGCCTCAAGGCCCCGACCTGGGTCCACGAGTTCGTGCTGCGCGACGAGGAAGGCGAGCACCTGTCGTTCGCCGACGTGAAGAGCGCCTTCGAGGCCGCCTTCGTCGCCATCTGGACGGGCAAGGCCGAAAGCGACGGCTTCAACCGCCTGGTGCTGGAGCTCGGCGTCGACTGGCGCGAGGCCGCCCTGGTGCGCGCCCTGGCCCGCTATCGCCAGCAGACGGGCCTGGACCCGTCGCAGGCGGTGCAGGAGGCCGCCCTGGCCGACAATCCGGGCGTCGCGCGCCTGATCCTGGATCTCTTCCGGATCAAGTTCGACCCGGCCATCGCCGCCGACCTGGCCGCCCGCAAGGAGCAGGCCGCCGCCGTCGCCGACAAGATCACCGAGGCCCTGCAGGCGGTCGAAAGCCTCGACGCCGACCGCGTCCTGCGCCGCATCGCCGCCCTGGTGGGCGCGATCCAGCGCACCAACTTCTACCAGGCCGGCGAGGACGGCGCGTCCAAGCCGCACATCAGCTTCAAGATCGCCTCGCGCGAACTGGCCGACCTGCCCGCGCCCAAGCCCTATCGCGAGATCTTCGTCTCGGCCCCGCACGTCGAGGGCGTGCACCTGCGCTTTGGTCCCGTCGCTCGCGGCGGCCTGCGCTGGAGCGACCGCCGGGACGACTTCCGCACCGAAGTGCTCGGCCTGGTGAAGGCCCAGCAGGTCAAGAACGCCGTCATCGTGCCGGTCGGTTCGAAGGGCGGCTTCTATCCCAAGCAGCTGCCGCGCGGCGGCGACCGCGACGCCGTGCAGGCCGAGGCCATCCGCGCCTACAAGACCTTCCTGTCGGGCCTGCTGGACATCACCGACAACATCGACGCCGACAACCAGGTGATCGCCCCGTCGGCCGTGATCGCCCACGACGGCGAGGATCCCTATCTGGTCGTCGCCGCCGACAAGGGCACGGCCACTTTCTCCGACATCGCCAACGGTCTGGCCGAGGCTTACGGCTTCTGGCTGGGCGACGCCTTCGCGTCGGGCGGCTCGGTCGGTTACGACCACAAGGTCATGGGCATCACCGCCCGCGGCGCCTGGGAAGCGGTCAAGCGCCACTTCCGCGAGCTGGGCAAGGACATCCAGGCCGAGCCCTTTACCGTGGTCGGCGTGGGCGACATGTCGGGCGACGTGTTCGGCAACGGCATGCTGCTGTCCAAGCAGACCAAGCTCCTGGCCGCCTTCGACCACCGTCACATCTTCCTCGATCCCGATCCGGATCCGGCCGTCTCGTGGGCCGAACGCGACCGCATGTTCAAGCTGCCGCGCTCGTCCTGGGCCGACTATGACGCCAGCAAGCTCTCCAAGGGCGGGGCCATCGTGCCGCGTAACCAGAAGGAGATCCCGCTGTCGCCCGAGGTCCAGGCCATGCTCGACCTCAAGGCCGCCAGCGTCTCGCCGGCCGAGCTGATGACGGCCATCCTCAAGTCGCGCGCCGAACTGCTCTATCTCGGCGGCATCGGCACCTATGTGAAGGCCAAGGGCGAGACCAACGCCGAGGCCGGCGACAAGGCCAACGACGCCATCCGCGTCAACGGCGCCGACCTGCGGGTCAAGGTCGTGGGCGAGGGCGCGAACCTGGGCCTCACCCAGGCCGGCCGCATCGAGTTCGCGCAAAGCGGCGGTCACTCCAACACCGACGCCATCGACAACAGCGCCGGCGTCGACAGCTCCGACCACGAGGTCAACATCAAGATCCTCACGGGCCTGCTGGAGCGCTCGGGCGAGCTGACCCGTCCGGACCGCAACACGCTGCTGGCCTCGATGACCGACGACGTCGCCCATCACGTGCTGGAGCATAACTACGACCAGACCCTGGCGCTGACCCTGCTGGAAAGCGACAGCGCCGAGGAGCTGGAGGCCCACGCCCGCTTCATGAGCGAGCTGGAAGGCCGTGGCCGCCTGGACCGCAAGGTCGAGGGCCTGCCCGAGGCCTCGGCGCTGGCCGACCGCGCCCAGGCCAAGAAGGGCCTGACCCGTCCGGAGCTGGCCGTGCTGCTGGCCTACGGCAAGCTCGACCTGTTCGACGACATCATCGCCTCGCGCGCGCCGGACGATCCCTGGTTCGAGGCGACGCTGCGCGGCTACTTCCCGGGCGCGCTCGGCAAGTACGCCGACGCCATGCAGAAGCACCGCCTCAAGCGCGAGATCATCGCCACGGTGGTCGGCAACCAGATGGTCAACATGTGCGGCCCGACCTTCCCCAGCCGCCTCAAGGCCGCCGCCGGCTGCGACGTCGAGGCGCTGGTGGTCGGCTTCGCCGCCGCCCGCGAGATCCTCGGCGTCGACGCCCTGTGGGACCAGGTCTCGGCGCTGGACAACAAGGCCGAGGCCGACGGCCAGACCGCCCTCTACAAGGCCCTGGCCTACGCCCTGCGCAGCCTGACCTTCTGGCTGGCTCGCCGGGCCTTCCGCGACAAGTCCAGCGTCCAGCAGCTGGTCGAGGCCTACGGTCCGTCGGTGGCGGCCCTCAAGGGCAAGACCCCGGCCATCCTGTCGGCCTTCGAGCAGAAGACCACGGCCAAGCGCGCCAAGGCCTATGTCGCCGACGGCGCCCCGCAGGCCCTGGCCGAAGCGGTCGCGGCCCTGCAGCCGGTGACCACGGCCGCCGACCTCGTCGACCTGGCCAACGCGTCGAGCTGGTCGGTCGAGAACGTCGCCCGCCTCTATCATCAGGTCGGCGCGGCCCTCGGTTTCGACCGCCTGCGCTGGGCGGCCGGCCAGTTCGTCGGCGGCGACAGCTTCGAGCGCCTGGCCGTCCGTCGCCTGATCGAGGACCTTCTGTTCGAGCAGGCGGCCATCACCCAGGCCGTGCTGAAGTTCTCGGCCAACGCCCAGGCCGGCGACGACGAGGGTTCGGCCAAGGCGGCGGTGGCCTCCTGGGCCGCCCTGCGCGCCGACCGCGTCAAGGCCGCCAAGCGCACGGTGGAAGACATCGAGCAGGCCGGCGGCGGCTGGACCTTCGCCAAGCTCACCATCGCCAACGCGGCGCTGCGCGAGCTGTCGGTGCAGGGCTGATCTTCTCCCCCTCCCCCCTTGATGGGGGAGGGGGCCGCCCCATCCGCGACCCTTCCCCATCAAGGGTGAAGGGCGCGGGGGCTACCCGTCGCCCACGACGCAGGCCACCATCCCCGGCGAATCCGGGGACGAGCGCCACATGGCCGCTGACAAAGACCGCATCATCCTGCTCGACGCCCTGCGGGGGCTGGGCGTGCTGGGCATCCTGCTGTGCAACGCGCCCGGCTTCGCCTTTCCCATGGAGCTCAGCGACAGCGTGCGCGCCTGGCCGTTCGGGACGGGCCCCGGGACGATGTCGGTGTGGCTGGTCACCCAGTGGCTGTTCCAGCGCAAGTTCGTGACCCTGTTCTCGATGCTGTTCGGGATCTCGATGTTCCTGGTCGGCGGCGAGAAGGGACCGGGTGCGCGAGGCGGGAGCGGCAAGGGCGGGGTGCTCTATCGCCGGCTGGGCTGGCTGGCCGTGTTCGGCGTCGTCCACGGCTTCGCCATCTGGTGGGGCGACGTGCTGCTGAGCTACGCCCTGGCCGGCTTGGCGGTCGCCCAGGCGCGCTCCTGGTCCGCCCGCAAGCTCCTTGCCTGGGGGATCGGCCTTTGGGTCGCCTTCTCGGCGATCACCTTGCTGGGCCTCTTCGCGCTGCCCGTCCTGCCGCCCGCCGACCAGGCGGCCGAGGTCGCGCGGGAAGCGGCCAAGGGCGCGGCCGACATCGCCGCCTATCGCGGCGGCTTCCTGTCGTCCCTGGCGATCAACGCGCGCGACCGGCTGGAGAACCTGCCCTACGAGCCGATCATCTTCATGTTCACCGCCGGCCTGATGATGATCGGCCTGGGCGCCTACAAGAAGGGCGTGTTCACCGGCGCGGCCTCGGGGCGGACCTACGGCGTGCTGATCGCCATCGGCCTTGGCGCCCTGGCCCTGGTCGGCTGGCCCTACTTCGCCTTCGTCGCCGGGGGGCGGCAGGAGCACGACCTGCGCCTGGCCGAGGGCCTGCAGATGGTCACCGCGCCCCTGACCACCCTGGCCTATGTCGGGCTGATGGCCCTGGCCGCGCGCTCGGCCGGGTTCTGGCGGAGGCTTCCCGCCGTCCTGGCGCCGGTCGGCCAGATGGCCTTCACCAACTACATCGCCCAGTCGCTGGTGATGACGGCGATCTTCTACGGCGGGCGCGGCCTTGGCCTCTTCGCCCGCCTCGACCGGCCGGCGCTGGCCGTGATCGTGGTCGTGCTGTGGATCGCCCAGGCGCTGTGGTCGCGCTGGTGGATCGAGCGCTTCTCGATGGGGCCGCTGGAGTGGGTCTGGCGCCGGCTCTATCGCGGTCCCTCGCCGTTGCGGCGGTAGCGGGATGCTCCCCGAATAACCGCGTGCGTCATAAGGTTGTCGCCGGCCGCCGCTAACGCCGCCTCATGACGTCGCGGGCGTCCTGTCGGGGAGTGCGTACATGAAGATCGATCGCCGCGGGCTTCTCGCCCTGCTCGGTTCCGGCGCGGCCACGCCGGTCGCCGCCGCCGCGCCCAGGACCTTCGACGGCGAGGTCCGCTTCGCCCACGGCCTGGCCTCGGGCGACCCGCTGGCCGACCGGGTGATCCTGTGGACCCGCGTCACCGCCGAGGGCGCCGCGGCGCCCGTCGCCGTCCGCTGGGAGGTCGCGAGCGATCCCGACTTCAAGGCCATAGTCGCCCAGGGCCAGGCCCTGACCGACGCCGCCCGCGACTGGACGGTCAAGGTCGACGCGACCGGCTTGAAGCCGGGCACGGACTATCACTTCCGCTTCCGCCCGCTGAAGGCCGGCAAGCCGGCGGGCGAGGGGATCACCGGGCGCACCCGCACCCTGCCGCAGGGTTCGGTCAAGGACGTGGTCCTGGCCGTGGCCTCGTGCTCGCTCTATCCGAACGGCTACTTCACCGCCTACGACGCCATCGCCAAGCTGCCGCGCGTCGACGCGGTGCTGCACCTGGGCGACTACATCTACGAGTACGGCGGCGGCCCCAAGGACTACGGCATGAGCTCGCCGGTCGCCGTCCAGCGCCGGCCCGACCCGCCGCACGAGATCGTCAGCCTGTCGGACTACCGCCGCCGCCATGCGCTCTACAAGACCGACCCGATGCTGCAGGCGGCCCACGCCCGCGCGCCGTGGATCGTCGTCTGGGACGACCACGAGACCGCCAACGACAGCTGGGTCGGCGGGGCCGAGAACCACGATCCCGACCCTCTTGGTCAGAATGGGGGCGAGGGCGACTGGGCCGCGCGCAAGGCCGCCGCGCTCAAGGCCTACTACGAGTGGATGCCGATCCGCGAACCCTCGGCCGGGACGCTGCCGGAGGCCGCCTGGCGCCGCTTCCAGTTCGGCGACGTCGCCACCCTGCTGATGGTCGAGACCCGGCTGACGGCCCGCACCCAGCAGCTGGACTACGCCAAGGACCTGGCCTTCTCGGCCGACGGCAAGCCGCAGGTCGAGGCCTTCGTCGCCAAGTGGCAGGATCCCTCGCGCCGGATGATGGGCGAGGGCCAGGAGCAATGGCTGGCCCGGGAGGTCGACGCCTCGGTCAAGGCCGGCACGGCCTGGCAGGTGCTGGGCAACCAGGTGGTCATGGCGCGTGTCGCCGCGCCAAACCTCAAGGCCACGATGGGCGCCGAGAAGTTCGGCGCCCTGGTCGCGGCCCTGCCTGACTACGCCAAGGGCCGGGTCGAGAAGGGCATCGCGATGTCGGCCTACGACATCCCGTCCAACCTCGACGCCTGGGACGGCTATCCGGCCGACCGCCAGCGGGTCTACGACATCTTCAAGGCCAGCAAGGCCGCGCCGATCGTCCTGGCCGGCGACAGCCACATGTTCTGGGCCAACGAGCTGTGGGACGACGCCGGCTCGACCCGTGTCGCCGCCGAGTTCGGCGCCACCTCGATCACCTCGCCCGGCTATGGCGACCTGATGCCCGGCGCCCCGATCGGCGAGGCCTTCGTGCAGCGCAATCGCGAGGTTAAGTACGCCCATCCCAGCGCCAAGGGCTTCGTCCTGCTGACCCTGGAGAAGGGCCGCGCCACCGGCGAGCTGGTGGCGGTGTCGACCATCCTGTCGACCGACTACACGACCAGCGTGCTGAAGACCTTCGTGGTGACGCCGGCCGAGGGCGGCGGGGTGAAGGCGCTGGCGGAGGGCTGAGGCTCGGTGCGCCCTTCGAGGCCCGCTGTGTGGGCGCCTCAGGATAAGGATGTCATTGCAATGAGTTCCTCATCCTGAGGTGCGAGCCGTCGGCGAGCCTCGAAGGACGCACGGACCGCTACCGCCGCTCCAGCGCCAGCCTCAGCCCGAAGGCGATGAACACGCCGCCGCTGATCCGGTCGAGCCACCTCACCACGGCCGCCTCGCGCAGCAGGCCGGCCAGGGGCGCGGTGGCGGCGATCAGCAGGCCGGCCCAGGCCAGGCCCAGCAGCACGTGGATCCCCGCCAGCATGGTCCCGAACACGCCGGGGCTGGCGCCGGCCGGCACGAACTGCGGCAGGAACGAGATGTAGAACACCCCGACCTTGGGATTGAGCAGGTTGGTGAACAGTCCGCGCCGGAACGAGTCCGCCATTCCGCCGCCGGTCGGCGACACCGCGCCCGGCTCGAAACGGTCGCGGGGATTCCACAGCATCTTGACGCCCATCCAGACCAGATAGGCCGCGCCGGCCCACTTCAGCGCGGTGTAGGCCAGTTCCGAGGCCGTCAGCAGCGCGCCGGCCCCGAAGGCCGCGGCCATGCCCCAGACCAGGCAGCCCGCGCCGATGCCCATGGCCGCGGCGGCCGCGCGGCGCGGGCCCTCGGTGGCGGCGCTGCGCAGGACGAGCGCGGTGTCCAGGCCCGGCGTGATGGTCAGCAGGGAGGCGGCCAGGGTGAAGGCGAGCAGGGCCTCAGGCGTGGTCATGGGCGTGCTCTTCCTCCCGCTCGACCAGCTGGCCGTTCTCCCAGACGCGATAGAAGCACGAGCGGAAGCCCACGTGGCAGGCCCCGCCGTCGCCTTGCGGTCGCACCTTGAGGACCACGGCGTCCTGGTCGCAGTCGATGCGCACCTGCGTGACGATCTGCAGTTGGCCGCTGGTCTCGCCCTTCTTCCAGAGTCCGTTGCGCGAGCGGCTGAAATAGTGGGCCACGCCGGTGTCGAGCGTCAGCTTCAGGGCCTCGTCGTTCATCCAGGCCAGCATCAGGATCTCGCCGGTGTCGGCATGCTGCGCCACCGCCGCCACCAGGCCGTTGGCGTCGAAGCGCGGGGCCAGAGCGACGCCGCGCTCCAGGGCCTGCTTGTCGGGGGCGGCGGGGAAGATCTGGCTGGTCATCAAAGACATATGGCGCATCACCCCCGCTTTGGGCTAGCCTCCGCGCACCGGCGGGGGACGGGAACGACAGGGACGATGGACCTCAAGTCCAGGATCAAGGATGGCGTGGCGGCGCTGGACCGCAGGGCGCGTCCATGGGCGGAGCGCTCGAAGGCCCACGGCTGGGCCTACGAGTTCCTGCTGTTCGGCCTCAAGCAGGCCTGGGCGTGCCTGTTCGGCGCCCTGATGCTGGTGCTGCTGGTGGGCACCTACCTGTTCTGGCCGCACGACGCGCTGCTGGCCCGCTACGACTTTCTGGTCATCGCCTCGGTCGCCATCCAGGCGCTGCTGATCCTGCTCAAGCTGGAGCGCTGGGACGAGGCGGCGGTGATCGCCATCTTCCACCTGGTCGGCACGGCCATGGAGATCTTCAAGACCGCCCACGGCTCGTGGATCTATCCCGAGGCCAGCGTGCTGCGGATCGGCGACGTGCCGCTGTTCACCGGCTTCATGTACGCCTGCGTCGGCAGCTACATCGCCCGCATCTGGCGGCTCTTCGACATCACCTTCATCCGCTATCCGCCGTTCTGGAGCGCCCATGTCCTGGCGGTGCTGATCTATCTGAATTTTTTCACTCACCACTACGTCACCGACATGCGGCTGGGGCTGTTCGCCCTGTCGGCGCTGCTGTTCGGGCGCACCTGGTTCGTGTTCACGCCCGACCGCGTCGCGCGCCGCATGCCGATGCTGCTGGGCCTGATGCTGGTGGCGCTGTTCATCTGGCTGGCCGAGAACCTGGGCACCGCCGCCGGGGCCTGGATCTATCCCAGCCAGCGCGAGGGCTGGCACATGGTGCCGATCGAGAAGCTGGGCGCCTGGTACCTTCTGATGACCATCAGCTTCGTGCTGGTCAGCCTGGTCCACCGCCCGCTCGACGCCTGCGTCGAGCGCCTGCGCGAAGGCATCCGCGGGGCGGTGTGAAAACCCTCTCCCTGAAGGGAGAGGTGTCGGCGAAGCCGACGGAGAGGGAAGGGCCGTCCAGCTTTTCGAAAGCTGAAAACGGCCCCCTCCGGGCCACCTCCCCCAGAGGGGGAGTATCGTCTCTTACTTCCGAACCAGGTCCATGAAGCGCTGCTGCAGGACCTTGTCGGTCTTGAACAGGCCGCGGAACTGGGTGGTGATGGTCGAGACGTCGTGGTGGTGCACGCCGCGGGTCGACATGCACTGGTGCTCGGCGTCGATCAGCACGGCGACGCCGGCGGCCGAGAGGTGATCCTCGATGGCGTCGGCGATCTGCATGGTCATGGTCTCCTGGGTCTGGAGACGCTTGGCGAAGATTTCGGTCAGACGGGCCAGCTTGGAAAGGCCGACGACCTTGCCCGTCGGCATGTACGCGATCCAGGCCTTGCCCAGGAACGGCGCCATGTGGTGCTCGCAGTGGCTCTGCACGTCGATGCCGCGCAGCATGACCATGTCGTCGTAGCCCTGCACGTCCTCGAAGGTGCGCGAAAGTTCCTTGGCCGGGTCGCCCTGATAGCCGGCGAACCACTCGCCATAGGCGTCGACCACCCGCTGGGGCGTGTCGAGCAGGCCTTCGCGATCGGGGTTGTCGCCCGCCCAGGCCAGCAGCGTGCGCACGGCGGCCATGGCTTCGTCGCGGGTGGGGCGCTGGGCGGGTTCAAGATCAAGACCGGCGTTGTCGTCAGAGCCGATCAGGGTTCGCTCGCGGGTCAGTGCGTCCATGTTTTCGCGGGGGTTCTTTCCACGGGCTGAGTTGCGCCAGAGCGCCTGTCGCCCTGGAATTACGCGTGCCACCCGTTAAAGGGCGCGCCTTTCACGTCGCAAAGACGTGGTTCGAAGGCGCGCTCCCCGCTATATGGGTCCGGTTTTTCGTTCCGACAACACCCTTCCGCTGCGTCAAGGCGACCGAGTTTTCATGACCATCAGGCTCTACGACACCATGGCGCGCGAGAAGCGCGACTTCGTTCCCGCCGATCGCGACCGGGTGACGATGTATGTCTGTGGACCGACGGTCTACGGCTACGCCCATATCGGCAACTTCCGTCCGGTGGTGGCCTTCGACGTGCTGTTCCGCCTGCTGCGCCACGAATTCGGCGACGAGGCGGTGGTCTATGCGCGCAACGTCACCGACGTCGACGACAAGATCAACAAGAAGGCCGCCGACGAGGGCGTCGAGATCAAGGTCATCACCGACCGCTATCTCGAGGCCTATCACCAGGACGCCGACGCTCTGGGCGCGCTGCGCCCGACGCTGGAGCCTAAGGCCACCGACCACATCGGCGCCATCGTCGAGATGATCGGCAAGCTGGTCGCCAACGGCAGCGCCTACGCCGCCGAAGGCCACGTGCTGTTCGACACCCAGAGCTTCCCCGACTATGGCCAGCTGTCCGGCCGGCCGCTGGACGAGATGATCGCCGGCGCCCGCGTCGAGGTCGCGCCCTACAAGCGCCACCCGGCCGACTTCGTGCTGTGGAAGCCCAGCAAGGAGAACGAGCCCGAGTGGGAAAGCCCCTGGGGCGCGGGCCGTCCGGGCTGGCACATCGAATGCTCGGCGATGATCGAGAAGCAGCTGGGCGAGACCATCGACATCCACGCCGGCGGCATCGACCTGCAGTTCCCCCACCACGAGAACGAGGTCGCCCAGAGCCGCTGCGCCCACGGCGCGCCGGTGCTGGCCCGCTACTGGATGCACAACGGCTTCCTCGACATGGCCGGCGAGAAGATGTCCAAGAGCCTGGGCAACGTCATCATCCCGCACGAGCTGGTGAAGAGCGTGCCGGGCGAGGTGGTGCGCTGGGCCCTGCTGAGCGCCCACTACCGCCAGCCGCTGGACTGGACGCCCGAGTTGCTCGAGCAGAGCCGCAAGTCGCTGGATCGCCTCTACGGCGCCCTGCGCCGCGCCAAGGACGTCGCGCCCGACCAGGCTGTCGAGGCCCCGCAGGAGGTGATGGACGCCCTGTGCGACGACCTCAACACGCCGGCCGCCGTCGCCCGTCTGTTCGAGGTCTCCAGCGCCATCGAGAAGGCCGTCACCGCCGGCGACCTGACCGAGGTCGCGATCCACAAGTCGCGCCTGCTCGAGGCCGGCGCCCTGATGGGCTTCCTGCAGGCCGATCCCGACGGCTGGTTCGAAGGCGACGCCTCCGACGAGCTGCGGGCCCAGGTCGAAGACCTGCTGGCCCGCCGCGTCGCCGCCCGCGCCGCCAAGGACTGGACCGCCGCCGACGCCATCCGCGGCGAGCTCGACGCCCTGGGCGTCGTGGTCATGGACAGCCCGACCGGCGCGACCTGGCGGATGAAGGACTGATCTTAAAAAGGCTCCCTTTCGAAGAGGGAGCCTTTCTAAATTCCGTAAAATCCCCGCGAAAGCGGGGACCCAGGTGTTTTATCGTCGAGCGCCGTGGGTTTCAGAAAAAGCCTAGGTCCCCGCTTTCGCGGGGATTTTACGGTTTGGGACTCTCAAAGCCTACCGCGCCGTCGAGCCCCCGTTCTCCGGATCCGGCGGCAGGCCGGTCTTGGGGTCGCGCGGCACGGGCGCGAAGCCCTCGGCGATGAACAGGTCGGTGCGCCGGCTGCGCTTGGCGTCCAGCCGCACGCGAACGATCTCGTCGCCCGAATGCGCCTTGAAGTCCTGCTCGATCTTGGAGCGGTAGACCCCCTCCAGGCTGGCGACCAGCGCGCGGCGGCCATAGGCTTCCGTCAGCGGGGCCTCGGTCTCGGCCTGGTTCTGCGGATGGGCCTCGTGCACCCAGATGCGCAGCGGCGGGGCGCCGAACGTGCCCCAGTAGTCGCGTCCGTAATAGGCCGCCACGTTGAACAGGAAGCGGTCGTCGACGGCCACGGCGGTGACGCCGGCGCCGGTCTGCTCCTCGCGGGCCCGGTCGATGATCGCCTGCACCGTCTGGTCCCAGCCGCGCACCCGCTTGAAGCTGTTGGACAGGCCGATGGCGTCGGCCAGGCGCGGGTTGGTCAGGCAAGCCAGGAACAGGCCGGCGAACACGCCCTGCACGGCCAGGCCCGCGATCAGCCATTTGCGCGCGCCCCAGCGCATCATCCAGCCGGCCGCCAGCACCGAGCCGGCGACATAGGCGGCGGCCGCCCAGTTGGCGTTGGCGCGGCTGACGAAGGCCTGGCCGGCCACGGTCAGCAGCGGCGGCAAGGCGAAGCACAGCAGCAGCACGTCGGCCGGCTGCAGGCGGCGGCGGACCGCCAGCACGATCCCGCCGCCCAGCAGCACGCCGAAGGGCAGGGGGCCGAAAACCCCGAACTGCGAGGCGACGAACTCGACCAGCTCGCGCGGGTTGAACAGCGAGTGGGCGCCCCAGTTGGCGTTGGCGGCGGTGTGCTCGACCGTGGCGAACTTGTGGGCCGCGTTCCAGATCAGGTTCGGCGCGAACACGGCGATCAGCACGCCGAAGAACGCCGCGGCCATCGGCCAGGTCCAGACCTTGCGGGCCTCGCGCGACAGGGCCAGGTGCGCGCCGATGCTCAGGAGCACGTAGACCGCCGCGTACTTCGACAGGAAGGCCAGGCCCAGCGCCGCGCCCAGGCCGGCGGCGACCAGCAGCCGGGGGCGGCCGGCTTGCGCGGCGGGCAGCGAGACATAGGCCCAGATCGTCAGGGCCAGGAAGAACAGCAGCGGC
Source organism: Caulobacter flavus (assembly GCF_003722335.1). Taxonomy (GTDB): domain Bacteria; phylum Pseudomonadota; class Alphaproteobacteria; order Caulobacterales; family Caulobacteraceae; genus Caulobacter; species Caulobacter flavus. The sequence goes on along the minus strand of NZ_CP026100.1, from coordinate 957,081 downwards.
GCGTCGGTGCCGATCACCGCCGACGACAGCGCCACGCCGGGCATCAGGGCGTAGACCGCCGCGGCCGCCAGGCCGGTCCAGCCGCCGTAGAGCCGCCGGGCGATGCGATACAGCACCAGGGCCGTCGCCCCGTGCAGCAGCGGCGCCCCCACGCGCAGCCAGGCCTCGGCGTCGCCGCCGATCTGGGTGGTCAGCCAGATCACCCACGCCACCATCGGCGGCTTGGAATAATAGCCGAAATCCAGCGTCCGCGACCAAAGCCAGTACTGGGCTTCGTCCGGGTACAGTTCGAGGGGCGTCGAAAAAATCGCCAGCACCCGGACGATTGTCAGCAGGCCGACCGCGATGACGGTCAGGCGCCAGGCGCGGGCTTCGGAATCCAAGGCGGGCAAGGGGGTCGCGGTCATGCCCTCTCCTTAGCCAAGTAAGTGGAATCTGACCAATCGTTCCGCAAACTACGGTCGTTGTGGCAGTTTCTGGGCGATCGTGGCGTTTCCGTCACCAAACCTTCGAAATGTTTCGCTAAACCCCCCAAACGATGCGGATTGATGCTCACCTATAGGGCTCGCGTCAAAGAATGAGGGGATCCTTGGACATGAACACGAAAAAAATCGCCTGCCTGGCGTCGACCGCGCTGGTCGGCAGCCTGCTGGCGGCGACCGCCGCGATGGCTCAGTCGACCGGTACGGACGCCGTCGAAGCCGTCGTGGTCACCGCTTCGGGCGGCCCGAAGGCCGTCGCCGGCGTGATCGCCGAAACCGCTCCGAAGTCGAAGGTTTCGATCACCCAGGAAGCCATCGCCACCCAGGCGAGCGGTCAGACCATCTTCCAGTCGCTGAACCAGATTCCGGGCGTCAGCTTCACCAACAACGACCCGTACGGCTCGTCGGGCGGCAACCTGCGCCTGCGCGGCTTCGACGGTAACCGCGTCTCGGTCACCTTCGACGGCATCCCGCTGAACGACACCGGCAACTACGCCGTTTACCCGAACCAGATGCTGGACCCCGAGCTGATCAGCCGCGCCAGCGTCAACCTCGGCACCACCGACGTCGACAGCCCGACCGCTTCGGCCACCGGCGGCACCATCAACTACGTCACCGCCCGTCCGACCAAGGACTTCGGCGGCGTCGCCACCGCCAGCCTGGGCAGCTTCGGCTATCACCGCGGCTTCCTGCAGCTGAACACCGGCGAGTTCGGCCCCTGGGGCACCACGGCCTGGATCTCGGGCTCGTACCAGTCGTACGACAAGTGGAAGGGCAAGGGCGAACTCGAGAAGAAGCAGTTCAACGCTCGCGTCTTCCAGGACCTGGGCAACGGCGACTTCGTCAGCCTGGCCGCGCACTACAACATCAACCGGAACAACAACTATCGTCAGATGACGATGGCTGAGTACCGGGCCTTCGGTCGTCGCCTCGACTTCACCGACACCTGCGTCAACCGCACCCTGAACACCACGACCGGCTCGATCACCGTCGCCCCGCCGACCGTGGCCGGCAACTGCTCGGACTTCTACGGTCGCCAGGTGAACCCGTCGAACACCGGCAACATCCGCGGTTCGGGCAAGTTCCACCTCGCCGACAACCTGATCTGGACCATCGACCCGTCGTTCCAGTACACCCTGGCCGACGGCGGCTCGCAGCTGGGCACCATCAGCGAAACCGACCTGCGCGTGCTCGGCACGTCGAACGTCGGCAAGGACCTGAACGGCAACGGCACGACGACCGACACGGTCGCGTTCTTCACCCCGTCGGTGACCAACACCCGCCGCTACATGGTCACCAGCTCGGTGATCTGGCAGGCCAGCGACACCCAGCGCTTCCGCGTCGCCTACACCGGCGACTACGGCCGCCACCGCCAGACCGGCGAGTACACGTTCCTGAACCCGGACGGCACGACGACCAACGTGTTCGGCGGCAAGGACGGCCACGGCAAGAAGGTGTTCGGTTCGGACGGCAGCTTCCTGCGCGCCCGTGACCGCTACTCGGTCGCCCAGCTGAACCAGATCTCGGCCGACTACTTCGGTCAGTTCCTGGAAAGCAAGCTGACCGTGAACCTCGGTCTGCGCGTGCCGTACTTCGAGCGTCAGCTGAACCAGTTCTGCTACACCTCGAACAGCAACACGACCTCGTCGGGCATCATCGCCGGCTTCAACGCCTTCTGCACCACCCGCGCTCCGGCCCAGACCAACGCCGACGGCTCGGTCCAGTTCGCCAACGGCGCCGGCGTGGTCCAGGCGACCAAGTACATCAAGCCGTTCTCGCTGACGAAGAAGTACGACGACGTCCTGCCGAACGTCGGCGTCACCTACGCCCTGGCCGACAACCACACGGTCTACGCCGCCTACGCCGAAGGCTTCTCGTCGCCGCGTACGGACAACCTGTACACGGTCTCGCTGGTCAACGGTCAGGTCGCCACCGCCGGCGTCGAGCCGGAAACCACCAAGTCGATCGACGTCGGCTACCGCTACACGACCCCGAACTTCGTCTCGTCGGTCGCCCTGTGGAAGACCGACTACTCGAACCGCATCGTCAGCTCCTACGACCAGGACCAGGGCATCAGCATCGACCGCAACGTCGGTGACGTGAAGTCCTACGGCCTGGACGCCCAGGCGTCGTGGCAAGTGGCCGAGTACCTGCGCGTCTCGGGTTCGTTCTCGTACAACCACAGCGAAATCCAGGACGACTTCCGCGTTTCGTCGAGCGTCGTGCTGCCGACCGGCGGCAAGGCCATCGTCGAGACCCCGGAATACACCTGGGGTGGTCGCGTCGACTGGAACATCACCGAAAACCTGAAGTTCGGCGTCCAGGCGAAGTACACCGGCGAGCGTTGGGCCACCGACGTCAACGACGAGAAGACCCCGTCGTACTCGGTCATCGACCTCGACCTGCGCTACGACCTGCCGTTCGCCGAGCGCACCTACGTGCAGGCGAACGTCACCAACCTGTTCGACGAAGTCTACTTCGGCTCGATCAGCTCGCGTAACACCGCCAACGGCGTTGTCACCAGCGGCGGTACGTTCTCGGGTTCGGCCCCGTCGTACCACATCGGCGCTCCGCGCACCTACCAGGTCACCCTGCGCACGCAGTTCTAAGACCGGCGCATCCTCACCGATGCGATGGGAAGGGCGGCTCTTCGGAGCCGCCCTTTTTCTTTTGTCGCACCAATTTGCTAGATAGCGCGCTTGACCCTCGGGCCGTCCGGGGCCATCTGCGCCCCTCGTTTTGACCAGGTTTCGAAAATGACCCTCACCGTTCCCGCCGAGTGGGCTCCGCACCGCGCCATGTGGCTGGGTTTCCCCAGCCATGGCGAGCTCTGGCAGGAAGACCTCGAAGCGGCGCAGCAGGAAGTCGCCGACCTCGCCCGCGCCCTGGCCGGCCCGGGCGGCGAGCGCGTGCGCCTGATGGTCGTCGGCGACGAGGCCGAGGCCGCCGCCCGCGCCCTGCTGGCCGACACCGCCGTCGAGATCGTCCGTGGCCAGTTCGGCGACATCTGGCTGCGCGACACCGGCCCGATCTTCACCGAGACCGCCCAGGGCGCCTCGGCGGCCGGCTTCAGGTTCAACGGCTGGGGCGGCAAGTACGACCTGGAGGGCGACGACATCGTCGCCGAGCAGATCGCCGCCGCCTCGGGCGCGCCGCTGGTGCGCAACGACTTCATCCTCGAGGGCGGCGCGGTCGACCACGACGGCCTGGGCACGGTGCTGACCACCCGCCAGTGCGTGCTGAACGAGAACCGCAACGCGGGCTGGGACGAAGCCTCGGCGACCTCGGCCTTCGCCGCGGCCCTCGGAGCCAGGAAGGTGCTGTGGCTGGGCGATGGCCTGCTCAACGACCACACCGACGGCCACGTCGACAACCTGGCCCGCTTCGTCGCGCCGGGCGTCGTGGCCTGCCCGATGGCCTTCGGCGCCGACGACCCCAACGCCGAGGTCTATGCCGAGACCGCCCGCCTGCTGGGCGCCATGACCGACAGCCGCGGCTCGCCGCTGCAGGTCGTGCGCATTCCCTCGCCGGGCAAGATCCTCGACGAGGACGGCGAGCCGATCCCGGCCTCGCACATGAATTTCCTGATCGCCAACGAGGCGGTGATCGTTCCGATCTATGCCGAGGAGTCGGGCGCCTTCGCCGTCGAGGTGATCAAGGGCCTGTTCCCCGAGCGCCAGGTCATCGGTCTGCCGTCGACCGCGATCCTCACCGGCGGCGGCTCGTTCCACTGCATCAGCCAGCAAGAACCCGGGGAGTAAGTCGACATGACCCGCACGCTCAGCGTCGCCGCCATCCAGACCGCCTACGGCATGGATCTGGCCGCCAACATCAAGAAGACCGAGGGCTTCATCCGCGAGGCCGCGTCAAAGGGCGCCCAGGTCATCCTGCCGTCCGAGCTGTTCCAGGGGCCGTACTTCTGCGTCGCCCAGGAGGAGCGCTGGTTCGCGGAGGCTCACCCGTGGCGCGAGCACCCGGTGGTCAAGGCCATCGCCCCGCTGGCCGGCGAACTGGGCGTCGTCATCCCGATCTCGATCTTCGAGCGCGAGGGCCCGCACTACTTCAACAGCCTGGTGATGGCCGACGCCGACGGCAGCCTGCTGGGCGTCTACCGCAAGAGCCACATCCCCGACGGCCCCGGCTACATGGAGAAGTACTACTTCCGGCCGGGCGACACGGGCTTCAAGGTCTGGGACACGCGCTTCGGCCGCCTGGGCGTCGGCATCTGCTGGGACCAGTGGTACCCCGAGGCGGCCCGCGCCATGGCCCTGATGGGCGCCGAGGCCCTGTTCTACCCCACCGCCATCGGCAGCGAGCCGCATGACGCCAGCCTCGACACGGCCCTGCCCTGGCGCCGGGCCATGCAGGGCCACGCGGTCAGCAACGTCATTCCCGTCATCGGCGCCAACCGCATCGGCTTCGAGCCCTGGGACGGCTATCCCAACGGCGGCCAGACCTTCTATGGCTCGTCGTTCATCGCCGACCATCGCGGCGACCTGGTCTCCGAGCTGGGCCGCGCCGACGAGGGCCTGGTCCAGGCCAGCTTCGACCTCGACTTCCTGACCACCCACCGCGCCGCCTGGGGCTTCTTCCGCGACCGCCGCCCCGAATTCTACGCCAGCCTGGCCGGCCCCCGCCCGGCGGGCTGAGGCCGGCCATCGACGAGAAACGACGAAGGGCGGGGAGACCCCGCCCTTTTTCATGTGTGGCGCCCCGGCGGCTACTCGCCGAAGAAGCCCTCGTCGATGGCCTTGATCTCCACGGTGTCGCGGATGATCACGCCCACGGCGTAGCGCACCATGAGGCCCGCCAATTCGTCGCCGTCGATCAGGACGACATGGGTGGTCGAGCGCTCGGCGTGGTCCTTGGCCTGTTTGGTGAACGACGAGGCGGTGACGAACAGGCCCTTGTTGGCTCGCTTGATATTCAGGGCGCCGATGAAGCTGTTGACGGCGTCGGGGCCTACCGAATTGCCTTCCTTGTAGCGCTTGGCTTGGATGTAGACGCGGTCGAGGCCGAGCGGGTCCTGATGGACCACTCCGTCGACGCCGCCATCACCGGCGCCGCCCAGAGCCTGGCTCATTTCCTCGCGCCCCTGACCATAGCCCATGCGCAACAGCAGAGTGATGATCAGGGCCTCGAAGTCGCCCGGCGTCATCTGCCTCACCCGGTCCAGCAGATCGGCCTTCAGGCTGGCTTCGAGTTCGCGTCGGGCTGTCTCGATCCGCTCTTCGGGCGTGGCGACGGCGGCGGAAGCGATCATGGACGACACGTCGTCGTCACCTGCAGAGCCGGCCTCGTTCGGCAAGCCTCGCCGCCAGGCCAGGAAGGCCGGGTAGCGATCCAGTATGTCGTTGTCGATTGTGGGCAGCCCTTCCGCCAGCAAGGCGCGTCCCGCGTCGGTGACCTGAAAATGTCCTCGCTTGGTGGACTCAAGGAGACCTGCCCGGGTCATGTACTGCTTGGCCCAGTGCAGGCGATTATGGAACGTCCCCTGCCGCCCGCTCGGCAGGCGCTCCGCGAGTTGCTCCTCGGTCAGCCCCAAGTCAGCGGCGATCTGGGGCATCAGCTCCAAGACGCCGACTGGCTTGCGAACGGCGCCCGCGCGCGTCAGCAACGGCAGCATGAGGGATTGGTAATCGGGAACGGCCATTGGACTCACCGGGCGGAACTGGCGGCGATGCGCCAGAAGCGGACTCTTGCCCACCTCCAGAAACGCGACGTTGACTGGATGCGCGTGGTTCATCTGCACAGCGCCAAAGCTGATGAGCTGAAAGCCTTAGAGATCGATCTGCTCGGAGGCGGAGAATATTTGCGGCCGCGCTTGCGTTGGCGGCGAGGCTTCGTCTTTTCTATGGGCGCTCTCTTTTCTGATGGGAGACGCTCATGGCTGCGCCGATCGCGGGGCGGTCGGTGCTGCTCGTCGAGGATGACTTCCTCCAGGCTCACTCGACTGCAAAACTGCTAAACGACGCCGGGGCTGAGGTTCTCGGACCTTTCGCCCAGGTGGGCGAAGCGATGCAAGCTGTCACCCACCGCGTTGTCGATTGCGCCGTTCTCGATATCGATTTAGGACGCGGTCTCGATTTTGAGCCGCTAAGATGGATCCTTGCGCGGGCGATGCCGGTCATCCTTGTCACCGGCTATGGCAAGCAGGTCTTACCGCCGGATCTCACGCACGTTCCGCTGGTCGAAAAGCCTTATCCCGTTCCCGTGCTGATCGAAGAGATCGCCCGGGCCTGCACCGGGTCCACGTAAGCTCGAGCGACCATTCGCGAGCCCGTCTTGTCCAAAGCTGCTGGCTAGTGAGGAAAGGCTGGCGCGGCATAACCACAGATTTCTATCTCGAGGAGGATCAGGCCCTTTCCATCGGTAACGGTCACCTTCCACGGCCGCGTCGCCCAAAAGGTAGAGGCGCCGTCTCTCATCAGTTCCCCGGCGACCTTAATCGCCATTTCACAAGCGGCGATGCAGCTTGGCAACTCGACGCCGTCTTCGTCAGCCAAGCTGTCGGCGGTTTCGGTGTGGAAGAAATAGAGGGCCACGCGGAGCTCCTGCGACAGGCGGGAGCACAATGTCTCTCAGGCGTCGGCGCCCTGGTTTCTGGCCGACGATACTGAGCTAACGAACTCAGAGGGTCGCGGTTCGAGAGAACAACATATTTTTTGCGCCAGGCATGCACCGCATGAATGCGAAGCGCCAACGTCGACCATCGCCTCGCCCACGGCGCCGATGATCGCCAAGTCCGAGGACAACGCCGCTGCGCCAGGAGCAGAACTTGGGATCGCTCCAGACACCGGACCTTTAGGCGCAGTGCCAAAGGCAGCGACCGAGCCGCAGCGGGGTTGCCGTTTAACGACGAGGTCTTTTGCTCTTCAGCTCCCGATCCCAGGCCATTGCACGGCGAATGGGCGGATCGGCCACGTCCGGCGGGATGATCGGGTCATCTCCGTCACGCAACACCGAAATATCTGGATCGTTGGGCCCGATCTGCCATGCGGGTCTCACGACAAGATTGCTCTTCTGAATGAAGAGCTTCGGGTCAAAGTCCGGGTTGGCGCTCATATGGGCCGTCGTCAGGAAATAGGCGTTGTAGGCGTAATAGCGCTCCAGAAAGCCGTTTAGATTATCCAGGCTGGCCGGCTCCATTCTCTGATGACGTGACAGCATGGTGACCAGCTTGCGACCGTTGGTTTGTCGCAATGGATTGGGACCGATTATGATCGAGTAGTGGCTGGGATTGCGACGGCAGAGGCCTGTGATGATCGCCACACGAAGATCATCGTTCTTGTCGACCTCACCCCAACGCGCCTTCCACCCGTCGAAAATCTGCTCGCCGTACTGTGGGTTGGTGTAGCCGAGCGCCAATATGGGCGGCATGTCAGGGTACTGCCCGAACATCGTACCCCGCCACTTGGCGGCGTCCCATAGCGGCGTTTCGATGGGTGACAGGACACCGCGTTGGTCATGGCGCAGCGTCGTTTTGTCGAACATGTCCTCTGGGCTGACGCCTTCAGCGAACTTCATGACCTTTTCAGCGGACGGCTCCGGCGCACGTTCTTTGACGCGCCAAGGGGTTGTGCGCTCAGGCGGATACGTCTGGTCGTCGGGCGCGCTCCAGGCCGCTAGTGAAAAAGAGGGGTCGTAGCCAAACACGTTGCGCGAAAGGGTCAACATGTCGCCAAGAGCCACCGACCGACCAAAGGCGTTTTCATCGGCGCCCAGCCGCGTCATCCACGCTTCGACGTCGCGAATGACGAATGCGCCCGCCGCCAGCGTGCCCATCGTGTCTCGTAGCCAATGGATGTGGCGGGTCATCTCCTTCCCCGAGCCGAATTCGATTTCGCTGGGATAGTCGATGCGGAAAGTCCCGGTCTCGCGCTCGTACTGCGTCAGCGGCTTTTGGCCGGCCTTGAGGCCATCGTGAAACGTTATGGTCGTGACTTCGCGGTGCGGAAAGACATCGTCTTCGTCGCTCGTAGCCATGAAGGCTTCCCGAAGCTGCAGGATGATGTCACGCTCCTCCACCAGCAGTTCGGTGTCGAGCGCGTCGGAAAGCTCAGCGCTGATGTGGGCGAAGAGCGGCGCCGGATCCTGATCCTCGAACAGATGGGTACGGCCGATCCATAGCTCGTCCCCATTCTCGCCGTGAACCAAGTGGGCGTTCTTGGTGACCTTGTCGCCATGGGTGGACCGGTGGAAGAGTTTGCATGGCACCGGCTCGCTGCCGAACCAATGGCGCAAGACGGCGTGAAGCAGCGTCTCGGCCAGCAGGTTTCCGACGTCTAGCGCGCGTTCAGCTTTTACAACCTTGAGCCCGGCCTCGAATTTGGCGCGCATGTTTAAGGGAGTGATCTCGACAAGCTCGCTGGCCTTCAGCGTCAACTCCGGCACCCAGTCGGCCAGGTGCCGCGCCAACTGCTTGGATCGCCACACTTTCCGCTCATAGCGCGCATCATAGCCGCTGGAGGAGCGACGAAAGTCCTCGTCAACCCGGTGGATCTCGGCGAAGAAGCGATCCCCCTTGGTCCGGTACGGCTTGGAGGTCTTGGTCTGGGCGGCGTTCGTCTCCGACAGGTGCTCTTCCCACCAGGCAACCGCTACCGTCCGGGTGATGATTTTGAGCTCCGGCTGCTTGCGCGTCGCCACGGCCGCCGCATCCACTATCGTCAGCAGATCCCTGTAGATCGCCTTGACATGGGAATTGGTGGGGTTGGCACCGGCGGCTTCAGCCATCGTGCTGATCGCCTGGAGGTTCTTCAGCTCGACGTGGTCGACGCCCGGGAGGACGTGCCAATAAGCGTTCCGGGTCCAGTATCCGAGATCGTTGCCCATGTCCGACCGGGTCGTCCGATGCTTGGCGAGCACCTTGCTGGCGAGCGCGTCGATGGCGCCGGCGGGATTTCGGCGATCCATCGGTTCGAGCAGTGCGGCGGCGGTCGCATTGACAGACCGTCGGGCGACAATGCGGAACCGCGCATTGCCCCCTGCCTTGTCGGTTAGAAGAGACTTCTCCGCGAGCGAGGTCGGCCGGGCCTTGCTGGCAGAATCACGGTCTGTGATCTCCTTGAACGTCCACTTGCTATCGCGGTCGGTGCTCTTTACCTGGACGTATTCCGGAAACGTTTCCGCGCCTCGCCGATGCAGCAAGGTGATGTCGTCGCTCGTTTCGCATTCAACCTGCATAATCCGACGATCATCGATCATCTCCAGGACAAACATCGCCGCGACATGGTCTTGATATTTGAATCCGAGACGCGCAGCGACGCCGCCTGCATCTGAAAGTCCGCCCACGCCCAAGTACCTTTACGACTACTGCCCCGATAGTAATGATGGCCGGAAGCTCAACCATTTCAATATAAAGTTCGCGCGCAGGGTGTGCACCTGAGCCGGAGCCTTGGCAAAGCGGTCTGGTTCGAGATTTCCGAGAAGCGCCAAGAGTGGCTGAGGCCCTCTCACGCGACCAAGCCGCCGATCCTAGAAATCGAACTTGATCGGGTATTGACCGCCAGCGTCCACGTCGGCCTACGCCTCTCATCGCTGGCAATCACCCGGTCGGGATCCCGTCGGATCAAAAAGGGCGGAGCAATCCCTAGGCAAGCAATTGTCGCCCCTCAAGCTCGCGCAATGCGATGTCGTCGTCACCAACGTGCGGACCTTCCCAGGGTCAGAGATGAGTCATGAAGAGCGCTTGCATGGTTCTGGACGGTATCCGCCAGGATCCGCGATCCACCGATTGATTGCGGACTCGTGCCATCCCGCGCCGTGAACGCTGATGGGGACCTGCCGAGGAAACGAGCCTTCGCTTATCTTTCGATAGAGGGTCGATCGGCTAAGCCCCGTGCGCGCCAGCACGGTCTTCAGGCGGACGATGCGGTCGAGGTCGGCCATCGTTTAAAGCTCCACAGACTGGGATCTGAAGGCGTTCGATGGGTCAGAATTGGATTGCTCGCTGCCGGCGGCAAGACCTTGCGGCGCCAGATCGTACCCTGGGAAACAAAGACAGGCCCTAGGCGCCTCTAGCGAAGGTGAAACGCACCTTCATGACGCCGGCTGCTCACCTCAACGAGGCCGGGAAGGGTTCGCTGCGGCGCTACCGTTCTACTGTTTTAGGCGAACACCAGGGCCTGCAGTTTCATCGGCCATTTGGAAAATGACGCCCGCTGCCTCAAGCGCGCGGCGCACTGCCTCGACGTTATCGACAGAGCTGCGACCCGGTCCGACGGCACTTTCCATCCGCCGGATTGTCGGCAGCGATAGACCTGCGGCCTCCGCCAGCTTTGGCCCACTCCAATCCACAAGGGCTCGCGCGGCCCTAATTTGAGCGGCTGTCAACATGTCGTTTTATTATTAGTAAAGCCCATGATATTTTTAGCTTGTCGAATAGCGTCTTCGGTGATACTAAAGAAGTAATACACATTCAGGACTCGATGTCATGGACTCGCGCCCTAAGGCGGAGCGTGCGGACGTGCGCGTGCGCAAACCATCCCGGCGCTTCGTGCTCGCTGGCGGCTCCGCAGCACCGTTTGTCACTGGCGCCGCCGCCGATAGTGTCGACCCGGCGGTCGCGCGATGCGCTCGCTGGCTCGCCATCGACACCGAACAGCGCCGCCTACAACTTGAATGGGGCGCGCTGGAAGGCTGGCTGATCACGCACCGCAGTTGGTACAAACTCACCCCCGCCAAGCAGGCTGAAATCCCCGAAGGTGCCAGGCTCGCCGAGATTGACGCGCGGCTCGATGTGCTGGAGGTCGAGGCACACGCTCTCCTCAAAGCTATGCGACCGACGCCAGCGAAAAGCGTCGAGGCCGTTATCGCCAACCTTTCGGTAGCGGCGCGCCTGATCTTCGTGGAGGACCACCCCGAGGCGCACGGCCTGATCGCCCGCGCCGTCCGCGACCTTGCCACCTTCGCCGGTGAAAAGTGACTCGCCGCGTTGCCCGGCGACGCGGCGACATCGACCGCTCTTTGGCGGCGAAGTTCCGCCGTAACGCCGCTGGCTTTCACCAAGGGGCAGAGGCGGTGCTGGCACGACACCCCGAGGGCGCCCGCTACTTCCTGGCCATCGCCATCGAGCTAGCGTTGAAGGCGTACCTGCTCGACCGAGGGATCAGCGACGACTGGAACCGCGTCTATCTCCGGCATGATCTCGTCAAAGCACTACGGTTCGCGCGCCGAGCTGGCTTTACCGACGGTCCCGCCAAACTCCCTGAGTTGGCGGCGCTCCTGAGCCCGTACTACACCGTCCACGCCATCTCACAGATGTCAGCAGAGACCCTCGGGTCGGTCTGCTGGGTGGGGGCCTGCACGACCGTCCGCGCGCTCATTGACGCTGTCGTTGAGGCCGCCGGGGCAGATGCTCGTCGAGAGGGTGAAGCGTGATGGCCCTCCTTCCTCTGCCTTGGCCGATTGTCCCTAGTCAGTGGTGGCGCTGGCGACATCCCACCCTCTGGCGCGGCAAGACCTTCGATCCGCATAACACCCAGCAGGTCATGTCCTACGCAGTCTTTCGGCTTCGCCGCGAGACACGAGACGTCTTCCTGCTCAACCACATCAAGGCGCTCGACTACGCACTGATCGCCCGTCACCTCGGTCTGTCCGTTGCCGACGTCCAGACGAACTTGGCCGACGCGCTCTTCGAGATCTCGCGCACGGTCGACCTGATCGAGCGCGTCCGTCCTCGACCCAAACTGTCCAATGCGGAGCAACCCGATGTCTGACGACAAGGGGCCATTCGCCGTGTCCCGGCGTGTCGTGATTGGCGCCGCCAGCGCCGCGCCTGTCGTTGCCGGCGCGGGAGGCGACGCACTCGCGGATCTGACCGTGAACCGCTGCGCCGAGTGGATGGCGCTTGACGCGGAGATCGACCGCCTCGGCCTGCGCTGGTCGGACTTGTAGAGCATCCTTGTGCGGGAGAAGCGTTGGGAGCGGATGACGCCCGACGAACGGGTGGCGCTGTCGCCGACTCAGGAGATGGACGCCATCGACAAACAGCTGGAGCCGCTGTCCGAGCAGAGGGAAGCGTGGCTAGAGGCTCTTCCTGCGGTGCGCGCCAGCGACATGCACGGGGTTGTCGCCAAGCTGGAGGTGGCGCTGCGGGTCATGGTCCATCAGCAGGGCGACGGCTACGACCTCTTCAAGGCGACGATGGAAGAGCTGCGCACCGCGCGCTGCCCATACTGCGGGGCGCTCGCTTGCCGACGCTAACCGCGCCCCCTCCGGCAGCCGCCTTGCCCGGCCCAACCTGCGGGAGCCAGGACCGGAACGGTCGGTGCTCGCCCTGGAGCGCTTGGAGAGCCTCTGCCGGGCGGGCCGGTGCGGGTCAAGGGCGGCTTCGCCGTCGCTCCGCGAGACGCCCGCAGGGCGTCCCCTTGACGCGCGCCAGCCCGTCCGGCCCTTGTTCCACCAAGCGATCCAGGGCGTCTTGTCTCCGAGCGAAAGTCGGCGACGGCTGCAAGCTCAGTTGCCGGCCGGATAGGCCTGGCCAAGCCGCCTCGTCAGCGCACGCGTTTGAAGCGGACACGCTCCTTGCCGGCGATGAGAAAGGCGTCATAGCCGGCGCCTCGCCAGGACTTACGCTGTACATGGCTCGTGTGAGGGTCGGTGGTGTTCGCCCACCACTGTTGACGGGCCGCGCCCTTGGGAAGCATGGCGCCGAGAATGCGCTCGATCTCGGCAAAGGTCAGTTCGAGTTCGTCTTCACGCTGGCGGCGCAGATGACCCGACAGGGGATCGTACTTGGACATCCCCCAGCATCGCCGATTGATCCGGACACGTCGAATCCATACGCGACTAGCGCGAATGAAGAACGACCTTGAAAAGCCACGCTTCGGGGCGCTTTTGCGCCGCAAGCACTTTCCCGGATCGGCGGCGTTGCCAGCGATCCGGCCATGGAGACTTTCGTGACCGATAGCCCTGAAGCTCGCACGCCCAATATCGTCGATATCCACGTCGGGGGCCGCGTACGCATCCGCCGCAAGATGCTGCGCGTCAGCCAGGAGACGCTCGCCGATGCGCTGGGGCTCACCTTCCAGCAGGTGCAGAAATACGAGCGTGGCGCCAACCGCGTCAGCGCCAGCAAGCTCTACGAGATCGCCAAGACGCTTCAGGTCCCGGTGTCGTTCTTCTTCGACGGCCTGGCTGACCCGATGACCGATGAGGTTGACGAGGTCGGCGCCGCTGCCGAGCGTGTCGTCACCGAGTTCCTGAACACGCCCGAAGGCCTGGAACTGGCCGAGATGTTTCCGAAGATCGGCCGGGGCCGCGTCCGTCGTCAGGTCCTCGACCTCGTCCGCGCTATGGCCGACGACGCCGACAAGGCCTGAGATCGCTCAGCGATCTACGACGCGGAGCGAGCCTCAGCCTCAAACGCCCGCTTTCCGCCACGCCGCCATAGGGCCAGAGTGTGCTCGACGTCGTCGGCCTTGAGCATGGTCGCCAGGAACGTGAAAGCGCCGTAGAGCGCGGCGCGATCATCGCGGGTCAGTTCGACGAGGCCGGACTTCTGAACTAGGCCGCCCAGCTCGATCAGATGGCGGGTGCGCTCGCGCCGCTTCACCACCCAGGCCCGCGTGTCCATGCGGGCTCGCCGTGCTTCCAGGCGGTGGCGCGCGGCCCTCGTTCGGCGCTCGGCGTCATTGCTCGCCACCAGCGCTTGGCGGAGCGCCGTCCTTCCCGCCGCGAAAGAACCCAGCGCCGCGCTTCCTCCAGGCGTCCTTGCGCGCGACGTTTCCTGCGTCGGCCAGATCCAGCAGCCCACCAGCTAGGGTGTCGATGTCGAGAGCGTCGGCGCCGGTGGCGATCACCAGCTCGCCAAGCTGCCTGACCTTGCGATCCTTCAGGGTCTTTGCCTTGTCTTCGAGGCTCTTGAGTTCAGCGTCGAAGTCTCGTGGTTTGCGCATCCCAAGTCTCCGGGTTTCGATGGTGCGCCAAGCGTAAAACAGGACGTTCGGGAATGCTGTAAGGTCGCCGGAACACACTGGGACGAACCGGTCCCTCCCGAGATTCTTTCTTGGGAGGGCGCGCTTATACGTCGTGCCGACGTGCCCTCAGAGTAGTAGGTGGTCTATCGCCATGGCGATCTACCACCTCAGCGTCAAAGTCATCAGCCGCGCCACCGGGGCCAGCGCCGTGGCTTCGGCCGCCTATCGCTCCGCCAGCCGGCTGCACGACGAGCGCCTCGATCGCGATCACGACTTCACCAACAAGAGCGGTGTCGTCCATTCGGAGATCATGGCGCCGGACGGTGCGCCCGAAGAGCTTTCCGACCGCGCGACGCTATGGAACACCGTCGAGGCCGGCGAAAAGCGCAAGGACGCCCAGCTCTCGCGCGAGGTCGAGTTCGCCATCCCGCGCGAGATGGACCAGGCGCAGGGCATCGCGCTCGCCCGCGACTTCGTCCAGCGTGAAATGGTCGATCGCGGGATGGTCGCCGACCTCAATGTGCATTGGGACATCGGGCCGGACGGACTGGCCAAGCCCCATGCCCATGTCATGCTCACCATGCGCGAGGTCGGCGAGGAGGGCTTCGGCGCGAAGGTGCGGGATTGGAACCGCACCGAGCTCGTCGAGCACTGGCGCGAGGCCTGGGCCGACCACGTCAACGAGCGGCTGGCGCAACTCGATATCGACGCGCGGATCGATCACCGCAGCCTGGAAGACCAGAGCATCGACCTTGAGCCACAGCACAAAATAGGTCCGGCGGCCGGGCGCATGGCCGGCGAGGGTCTGGAGGCCGAGCGGCTCGAAGACCACCACCGCATCGCGCGCGAGAATGGCGACAAGATCATCGCCGATCCGCGCATTGCCCTGGACGCCATCACGCACCAGCAGGCGACGTTCACGCAGCAGGATTTGGCGAAGTTCATCCACCGCCACTCGGACGGCAAGGATCAGTTCGACCGCGCCGTGAGCGCGGTGCAGGCCTCGCCGGAGTTCGTGGCGCTGGGCCAGGACGGGCGCGGCCAAGACCGCTTCACCAGCCGCGAGATGATCGCCGTCGAGGACCGGCTGCATCGCGCCAGCGAAGGGATGGCGCAGCGCCGGGCGCACGGCGTCAGCGAGTTGGAACAGCGGCGTGCCCTGGCGCGCGCCGAGCAGCGTGGTCTCGTTCTGTCCGGCGAGCAGAAGGCCGCGTTCGAGCACGTCACCGAGGGGCGCGATCTCGGCGTCGTCGTCGGCTATGCCGGCACCGGCAAGTCAGCGCTCCTGGGTGTCGCCCGCGAGGCCTGGGAGGACGCCGGCTATCGCGTTCAAGGCCTCGCGCTGTCGGGGATTGCCGCCGAGAACCTGGAAGGCGGATCAGGCATCGCTTCGCGCACGATCGCCAGCTTGGAGCATCAGTGGGCGAAAGACCGCGAGTGGCTCGACGCCCGCGACGTGCTGGTGATCGACGAAGCCGGCATGATCGGCTCGCGGCAGATGGAGCGCCTGATATCGGCCGCCGAAAAGGCCGGCGCCAAGGTGGTGCTGGTCGGCGATCCTGAGCAGCTCCAGGCCATCGAGGCCGGCGCGGCCTTTCGGTCGATCGCCGAGCGCCATAGCCACGTCGAGATCACCCAGGTTCGTCGGCAACACGAGGAATGGCAGCGCGACGCCACCCGACATCTGGCGACTGGTCGCACGGGTGAGGCGCTGGGCGCCTACGAGGCGCGCGGCATGGTCCATGGGGCTGAGTCCCGCGACCAGGCGCGCGAGGATCTGGTCGAGCGCTGGGACCGAGAGCGCATGGCCGAGCCCGGCAAGAGCCGGATCATTCTCACCCACACCAACGACGAGGTGCGCGATCTCAACCTGACGGCCCGCGAGCGGCTGCGCCAGGCCGGCGCCTTGGGCGAGGACGTGACGGTGAAGGCCGAGCGCGGCGAGCGATCGTTCGCGACCGGAGATCGGCTGATGTTCCTGAAGAACGATCGCGGACTGGGCGTGAAGAACGGAATGCTCGGCGAGATCGAGCAGGTCTCGCCCACACAAATGACCGTGCGGCTCGATGCTGGTCGATCGGTTGTCTTTGACCTGAAGGACTACGCCCAGGTCGATCACGGCTATGCCGCCACCATCCACAAGAGCCAGGGCGTCACCGTCGATCGCGCCCACGTGCTGGCGACGCCGGGACTGGATCGCCACGGCGCCTATGTCGCGCTTTCGCGCCATCGCGACAGCGTGCAGATCCACTATGGCCGCGACGAGTTCGAGGATCTCGGCAAGCTGACCCGCGTCCTGTCGCGTGAGCGGGCCAAGGACATGGCCAGCGATTTTGCCAAACGTCGCGACATCCACGTGCCGCCGTCGATGCAGACGAAGGACCAGCCGCAGCGCCAGCGCAGGATGTTCGAAGGCTTTAAGCCTGCGAGTCCGACGCGTCAGCCGGCTGTGCTAGCGCGGGAGATCGGCCAGTTCGACCAGCAAAGTACGATCGAGCGTCACGCCCGCGCCGCGGCCGACGTCTTGCGGATGAAAGACCGCGGCTTGCCGGTGCCGGCGCCCCAGCGGCAGGCGCTGTTGGATGCCCGCGAGGCCATGGGCGGGGTCGGCCCTCACGCCGCCAAGGATCTGGAGCGGGCCTACATGCGAGAGCCTGGTCTGGCCAGCGAGATCGCCTCCGGTCGGACACAACGGGCGATCCAAGTTCTTCAGCTTGAGGCCGAGGTGCGGGCCGATCCACGTTTGCGGGCAGATCGGTTCATCGAGCGTTGGCAAAGTCTTGAGCGTCAGCGATCAGCGCTGCACTTCGAGGGCGACATGACGGGCGCACGTCAGGTCAAGGACCGCATGGGCGCCATGGCCAAGAGCCTGGAGCGGGATCCGCAGGTGGAGTCGCTGCTTCGGACGCGGCGAGTGGAGTTGGGCCTCCCAGCCGAGTTGGGCCGCGGCATCGGTGAGGGATTGTCGCAGTATCTCGGTTTGGGACGAGGCCGTGGCCTCGGTCTTTAAGACCACACCTCGGCTGAGGCGCTAGATAACCAATTCCTCGCCGCGCGAACCCATCGCCATCGCCATCGCGATTGCATCGAAAAGAGGTTGCATCTGGACGGGCTTGCGCAAGAGGTCGTCCGCTCCCGCCGCTAGGGCTCGCGCGCGTAGATCAAGCCCATCATCCGCCGTGACCATCAGAATGGGCAGTTGCGCTTTGGCGTCCGATCGCGCCCGGATTGCGCGGATGGCCGTTAAGCCATCCATGCCGGGCATGCGGAAATCCATCAGGACGATGTCAACGGGCTGAGCCTCGATTAACGCCAGGCCGACTTCAGCGGTCTCGGCTTCGACCATCTCGACTTCCGCGGCCGACAGCATGCTCTTCACGACCAGCCGGTTCATCGCGTTGTCGTCCACGAAGAGTACACGCATATCGAATTTCCTCTCAAGCCGCGTCGGCGACGACTTCGGCCGCGAACAATTCCCGCAGGCGCTCGGGCAACTCGCCCGCCGCGATCGGCTTCTGGACGATGAGATCCGCGCCGACGGCTCCTAGTGTCACCGCCTCCTCAGCTTCACCGGCCCACAGCACGGCGATTCTTGCTGTTCTTACCTCGGCAGAGAAATCCGCCAGCACCTCGGCAGGTGCGCGATCGGACTCGGACAGGGTCTTGCCCTCGACCAGCACCAGATCGCAGGCGCGGCCAGCAATGAATTGGCGGGCCTCTCCAAGCGTCCCGACGATCTCGAGGTTGGCAACCTGGGCCGAAAGCGCGGCCTTCAGGACGCCGCGCGCCAGAGGATTGGCCTCTACAAGCAGCACTCTGGCGTCCTGCAGGGTTGTGGCCGTGCCGCCGTCCGCCACGATGATCTCCGTCAGAGGCAGCCGGACAATGAAGCGCGACCCGACGCCCAGCTCGCTTTCGACCCGCAGCTCGCCGCCCATGGCGGTGGCCAGCCGGCGGCAGATCGGCAGGCCTAGGCCCGTACCGCCATATTTGCGCGTCGTGCTGGCGTCGACCTGGGTGAATGGCTCGAAGATGCGCTCGAAGTGTTCCGGCGCGATGCCGATGCCGGTGTCGGTGACGGTGAACACCAGAGCGTCGCCGAACTCCGATCGCTCGACGGCGCTGGTCAGCGAGATCTCGCCCCCGTCAGTAAACTTGATGGCGTTGGCCAGCAGGTTGAACAGGATCTGGCGAAGGCGGCCGGCATCTTCGTCTATGAGCGACGGCGCCTGGGCGCGGTCCCCGGTCAGACGCAGGCCCTTCTCCAGGGCCTTGTCGGTCCAGACCGCCAGCGTCTCGTCGAACAGGCGGTCCAGGTCCATCGGCGCCTTGGTGATGGCGATGGTCCCGCTCTCCATCTTGGCGACGTCTAGCAGGTCCTCCACCAAGGCCAGCATGGTCTCACCGCTGGCGTGGACTAGACGGATCTTTTCGCGAACCGGGGCAGGCAGGGTCGGATCGGCCAGGACCACCTGGGTCATGCCCATCACTCCGTTGAGCGGCGTGCGAATTTCGTGGCTGGTCATGGCCAGGAAGTCGGTGCGCGCTCTCAGGGCGTGGTCCAGCGCGACGTTGGCGACGGCCAGCTTGTCGTGGGCGGCCTGGATGCTGTCGCGGCTCTCGCGCATGTGGTCGGCCAGCTGGCGCAGATGAGCTTCGCGCGCCTGCACCACGGCGTCGGCTCGGCGCTTCAGCTCGGTCCGCACCAGCCAGGCCAGGCTTAGGATCTGAGACAGGATCACCGCGCCGGGGCTGAAAGCGATCGGTGTCCAGGCTTGTAGCGCCACGGGCAGAACCATGACCGCAGCGCCCACCATCATGTGCCGGCGCAGCGCCGCGCCGTAGTCGGCGCTGGTTCTGGGGCGCAGGAAGAAAGCCGCCAAGGCTGCGCAGACGATCAGCAACGGCAGGCCCGGCGCCTGGAGGGCGCGGCCGACGCGAAGGCTCTCATATGCCAGGGCGTGGACATAGACGCCCTGGAGGATACCACGCTTGGGCGTGGCGAACTGATCGCCCAGTTCGACGGCCGTGGAGCCGATCAGGACGTTGCGGCCACGGACCAGGTTCGGATCGAACTTGCCGGCGTAGACGTCCTTGAAGCTGATCCTGGGCACGGCGTTGGCGTCGAAGCCGTAGTCGATCAGGAAGTCACCCGAAGCTGGCGGACGGCCCAGCAGCGTCGCCGCCATCGAGGGGCGCAGGCCGGCCGGGGTATCAAAGCCCAGCCTATAGCGCCGCACACGACCATCGGCGTCGATCGGCACGTTGACGCTGGCCAGCACGACATCCTCGGTTAGAGCGTCGATCGGCCGGGTGCTGATAGCGCGGCCATCGGGGCCGCGGCCGGCCTGGATGAAGGTCGGCATGATGACCTGGCCCGGCCAGCGCCGAACGGTCGCGGCCAGCGCCTCGTCGGCGGCATTCGAAGAGCGGGCGCTGAAATCGACGTCTAGTCCAACGACCTTGGCGCCTGCGCCGTTCAAATTGTCGATTACCCGCGCGAAACGGTCCCGGCCCCAGGGCCAGGTTCCCGCAGCGCGCAGGCTCTCGGCGTCGATCTCGACGACGGTCAGCGTTGCGCTCGGCGGCCGCTTGAGCAGCTGGAAGCGCCACTGCGAAAGAGCGTCATCAAGCGGATGCAGGACCCCGACCTGAGCGGCAAGCGCCGCGCACGCCGTAACCAGCGCCACGCCAATCGCCGACCGCAGGCGCGCGCCAAAGATCGTTTTGATCTCGATCAAGGCTTAGCCCTTGGGTTTGCCGTTGCCATTGCCCGTAGATCCATTGTCGCCGGAGTTGCCGTTGCCCTGACCTTGGCCGTTGTTTCCGGAGTTGCCGTTGCCGTTCGAGCCCGAGGTCAAGTTTCCATTTCCGCCGGCGTTGCCGTTGCCCTGGCCCTGGCCGCTGTTTCCGGAGTTGCCGTTGTCACCGGAACTGCCGTTGCCCTGACCGTTCCCGTTCGAGCCTGAGTTTCCGTTGCCAGTACCACCGGCGTTGCCGTTTCCCTGGCCCTGGCCGCTGTTCCCGGAGTTGCCGTTGTCGCCGGAACCGCCGTTGCCCTGACCGCTCCCGTTCGAGCCCGAGTTCCCGTTGCCACTGCCGCCGGCGTTGCCGTTGCCCTGGCCCGGGCCGCTGTTACCGGAGTTGCCGTTGCCGTTGTCGCCGGAACTGCCATTGCCCTGACCGTTCCCGTTCGAGCCCGAATTCCCGTTGCCATTGCCGCCGGCGTTGCCGTTGCCCTGACCGTTCCCGCTGTTCCCGGAATTGCCGTTGCCCTGGCCGTTCCCGTTCGAGTCTGAGTTCCCGTTGCCATTGCCGCCGGCGTTGCCGTTGCCCTGGCCGTTGCCGTTGTTCCCGGAATTGCCGTTGCCCTGGCCGTTCCCGTTCGAGCCCGAATTCCCGTTGCCATTGCCGCTGGCGTTGCCGTTGCCCTGGCCGTTGCCGTTGTTCCCGGAATTGCCGTTGCCCTGGCCGTTCCCGTTCGAGCCCGAATTCCCGTTGCCATTGCCGCCGGCGTTGCCGTTGCCCTGACCGTTCCCGCTGTTCCCGGAATTGCCGTTGCCCTGGCCGTTCCCGTTCGAGCCTGAGTTCCCGTTGCCATTGCCGCCGGCGTTGCCGTTGCCCTGGCCGTTGCCGTTGTTCCCGGAATTGCCGTTGCCCTGGCCGTTGCCGTTCGAGCCCGAATTCCCGTTGCCATTGCCGCCGGCGTTGCCGTTGCCCTGACCGTTCCCGCTGTTCCCGGAATTGCCGTTGCCCTGGCCGTTCCCGTTCGAGTCTGAGTTCCCGTTGCCATTGCCGCCGGCGTTGCCGTTGCCCTGGCCGTTCCCGTTCGAGCCCGAATTCCCGTTGCCATTGCCGCTGGCGTTGCCGTTGCCCTGGCCGTTGCCGTTGTTCCCGGAATTGCCGTTGCCCTGGCCGTTCCCGTTCGAGCCCGAATTCCCGTTGCCATTGCCGCCGGCGTTGCCGTTGCCCTGACCGTTCCCGCTGTTCCCGGAATTGCCGTTGCCTTGACCGTTCCCATTCGAGGCGCTGTCCGGATTACCGTTGCCGGCGCTCGCACCTGTGTTCGATCCGGTAGTGCCGCCGGTATGGCCCAAGTTTTCCGTCGCCGTACCAGGGCGTCCCGAACCGTCTGCGCCAGCGGCTGGGCTGGCGATGTCGCCGCTGGCGGCGAGGCTGACGTGGACGATCGGCGCTGACGGGGCCGGGGTTCCGCTGGCGGACGAGACCGGACCTTCGGCAGCCGTAGAGGCGACTATGTTCGCCGTCGGCGTAATAGGCGCAGCCGCGGCCGAACTGGCCATCCCAGGACCTTCGACAAGTCCCCCCGACACCGCGCCGTAGTCGAGCGACACGGTCTGTGCGGGCAGAGGTGCGTCCACACTTGCGCGCGGCGTTTCGACATTGAGCAGCTCGGGCGCGGCCTTGGAAACCACGCCCGTGGCGCCAGCTCCCACATCGCGCGTCGCGCTGCCCTGGTTAGCGTGAACCTCGACCAGGCCTTCGGCGACGTGAACGGAATCGGCGCCCATCTCAACGTTCACAGTGAAGGTGGTGCCCTTCACGACGGCGGCCAGCAGCGGGGTCTCGACGCGGAAGTGCTGCGATGGCTTCTTGTCGACCTGGAACAAGATCGAGCCGAGATCCTGCATCACCCGGGTCATACCGTCGTTCGACTCGGGCGCTACCGACATGCGGCTGTTGGGACCCAGAGTGATCCGTTGCTTGCCATTGAATAGCGCGGCGCGCCCACCTGCGGCCGTTGTGACGATGCTTCCGACCGGTAGAACCTGATTGGCGGCCGCTGGCGCGGGGGCCTTGCCGGGGGCAGCGATACGTACGACGCCAGCGACTTCGACCAGCTTCCAATCGGCCGCAAAGGCGCCGGTGGCGCTTAAGGCGATTGCGGAAACCGCGATGGCCATACGGGTCAGACCCATGGTAGTGCCTCTATACCTGCCGATCGATGTAGTTGGTCAGGTATAAGTCCACTAAGCTAAATCTCTCCTAATTCCCGTGGTTGCCAAGCGAACTTAACGCTGGATTTATCTATCCAAGCTATTGGTTTCGTTGTGGGACATCTTATATCAAATGCTAAACGTCTGATAGCCGACATAGCCTGCGGTAGGTTGTGCGCCTGCTTGCTCTCGGCTGTTCTTGCGACGATCAGTATTTCTACGCCGGCCCTTGCCCAGCAGCAGCCGCCTCCGAAAGCCCCGTCCAGCGAACGTTTCGTCCTGACGGGCCTGACCATTGATGGCGTGAGCGCTTACCCGCTGAAGCAGTTGGCGCCGCTCTACTCCTACTATCTGGCCCGTGAAGTCGCCATGGAAGATCTGGTCAAGATCGCCCAGGCTATCACCGACAAGTACCGCGCCGACGGTTATTTCCTGTCGCGCGCTGTCGTGCCGCCGCAAGTCCCGGGCGGTCACGCCCGTATCCGCGTCTACGAAGGCTATATCGACCAGGTCGAAGTCACGGGCGACGCGGCCCCGGCCGTGGAGGCCTTGCTGGACGGAGTGTCGGGCCGACGCCCCCTGCGCCTCGCAGACCTAGAGCGGCGCCTGACCTTGGCGCGCGATCTCCCCGGCGTGCGGCCGAGCTCGCGCATCGAACCCAATCTCGACGACCCCGCCCGGCATAAGCTGGTCGTCGTCGCCGGCCTCAAGCGCTGGACGGGCAGCATCTACATCGACAACCGTGGCGCTCGGACGCTGGGGCCGGTGCAGGCCAATGTCCGCCTGGCCCGCAACGGCGTCGTCACCGCGGGTGACCAACTGGCCCTGTCGGTGCTGACCGTGCCCAATGATCCGGGCGAGTATGCCCAGGCTGACCTGGCCTACGGAGCGCCGCTGGCTGGCGAGACACGCCTTCGCGTCGGCGCCTCGGCATCACGGTCGCGCCAAGGCAGCGCGCCTCAGAACAACACCGTCGGCACCGAGAGCCAAGCCGTAAGCCTGCGCCTGGCCCACCCGATCGTCCGCGACCGCAAAACTGCTGTCTGGGCCGCGGTAGCGCTCGACGGGCGGCATGTTGAACAGTCATACCGTAATGGCGGGGCCTATAGTGATGACCTGCGTGTGGTCCGCGCTTCGGTTCAGGCCGACAGCGGCACGAGCCGCAGTTCGGTCAGCGGGTATGCCCAGGTGTCGCGAGGCCTCCAGGTCCTGGGCGCCACCCGCACCCCGAGCCGCAACCATTCGCGCTTCGACGCCGACGGAGGCTTCTGGAAGGTCAATGTCGGCGCCAGCCACTATCGCGACCTGGGCAAGCGCATGGGCGTCTACGTCTCGGCCGACGCCCAGTGGAGCCCCAACCACCTGCTGCTGTCCGAAGAGTTCGCCCCCGGCGGCCTGCCTTACGGTCGGGCTTACAACTACGCGGAAATCTCGGGAGACAGCGGCGCCGGGGCCATGGCCGAGCTGCGGTATGGCTTCGCGCCGAAGAAGGCTGGACCGGTCAGCTTCGTTCAAGCCTACGCCTTCGTCGACGGAGCGAAGGTCTGGAACACCGCTTCGGCCTACAGCCTCCGCTCGGCGGCCTTCTCGTCCGCTGGCGGCGGGCTGAGGGTAACGGTGAACAACAAGATCACCGCGCGCGTCGAGGCGGCGAAGCCCCTGACCCGGACGCCCTACGAGACCGGCGACAAGGACTGGCGCGTCTTCGCTGCGGTCTCGGCGTCGTTCTGAGCTAGAGCAGCGTCTGGTCGCCACGTCCGGCGATGGCTCTGCCGATCGTGTCGAACAGGTTTTCCATCGCGACCGGCTTCATCATGACGTCGTCGGCGCCTGCGGTCAGGCATTGGTGACGAATGTCCGAGGCCATGTCGGCCGTGACGACGACGATCGGTAGCGTGGCCTTGGCGTCGTCGCGCGCGCGGATCGCGCGGATGGCGGTCAACCCGTCCATGCCTGGCATCCGTAAATCCATCAGGATCAGGTCGTAATCATTGTCTTCGATCATGCGAAGACCGGTCTCGGCTTCGGGAGCCTCAGCCAGATCTAGTCCCGCCACCGACAGCATGTCCCGCACCACACGGCGGTTCATGGCATCGTCTTCGACGAACAAAATCCGCAAGGCCAAACTCCCAATACTCGTTGTTCGTTCATCGACTGAAACGCGAGCTTGGACAATCCCTTATGATATTGTCGCCTTGCCGACAGTATGGCTCAGCTTAGCCGGCCATACCGCGCCCGGACGACTTGACCGGAAGCTTGAACGGCGAGGAGGCACGGGCAAACGACGCGCCGAAATCCTTGTCGCCTAACAGATCGCTGAGCGCCGAAAGCTCCAGCGGCTTGGCGACGAGATAGCCTTGGATGTGATCGCATCCCATGACCCGAAGCAGGGCTAGAGCTCCGGCCGTCTCGACCCCCTCAGCCGTCACCTCCATGCCCAGCGCATGAGCAACGTCGATGGTCGAGCGGACCAACAGCGGATCGCGGTGGCTGGACGTCAGAGTTGAGATGAACATCTTGTCGATCTTCAGCTCGTGGGCGGGCATCTGCTTCAAATAGGCCAGCGACGACAGGCCTGAGCCGTAGTCGTCGATGGCAATCTTCAGCCCTGCGTCAACCAAGACTTGCAGGTTCGCTAAAGCGTGCTCTGGGTCGTCGATTACGGCGGTCTCGGTGATCTCAAAGCCCAGCGCGCAGTGATCGAACTCGCGCACAGTCTCCAAGATCCAGGCGCAGAATGCAGCATCCGCGAGGAGGCGACCCGAAAGGTTCAGATAAACGGTGACCGAATTACCGGCCTCAACCAGCCAGGTCTGGTCCCGCAGCGCCCGACGCACGACCCACCGGGTGATGTCGGCGATCAGGCCGGTTTGCTCGGCTAGACCGATGAATACCTCAGGCGATATCCAGCCTTTCGATGAATGACGCCACCGCAGCAGGGCCTCGACGGAAAGGATCGTCTGTGATGGGACGTGCAGCTTGGGCTGATAGACAAGCGATAAGTCGTCGTCCGCCAGGGCCGCGCGAAGATCGCGCAACATGGCGCTGATCTCGGCGGCCTTTTGAAGGTCCGCTTCCCGGTAGAGTAGGACCCCGCGACCTTGAGCCTGAGCTTCAATCAGCGCGTCGGCGGCGCAGTCAGCGACATGGTCGCCGTGGAGCGCTCTACTCGCAAAGCCGATGACGACCTCCAGGTCGAACACCTGTCCGTCAACATGCAACCGCCGCTCCAGTGTGGCTTCGAGCTCGGACAGCAGGGCCTCAGCTTCGAGGTCGTCGACAGCCTCGAAGGCAAATTCCAAGCCGGCGCGGCCAACCCGGCCAGTCCTGGACTGCGGCACAAGCGCTTTCAGCCGCTGAGCAGTCTGTCCGAGAATATGGTCCGCCACGGACGAACCCAGCTCGCGTCGTAGGCGGCCCAGGCCCTTGACCGCCATGGCCGCGACATAACTACCGCCGGCACTTGCTGAACTGACAACCGATGAAGAAGCTTGCTCGCCGCGAGTGGCCGTCTCCAGGCGCGTGGCTATCTGATTGAACACGTGGGCCGCCGCGGTCTGACCCGGGGCCCGCAGGCCGCGTTCGCCGCTGGCTAGGCGCGACCAACCGGCCTCGAAATCGAAGGCTTCAGCGTCCGGAACTAAAGTTGGCGCCGTGTGTGGGTCCATTATCGCAAGATGAGCCGGCAAGGCTCTAATTTCGGATTAATTGTTACAGTCCCGTACCTGCCTGTAAGCTTGACCATAAAAAATGACGTCTACGGCGGGCGTCATATTGTCACGGAGAGATCTTCGTCACTTTGGAAGAATTTTGCGCGGCCAAGGATTCCGGGGAAATCCGCACTCGGCCCGAGCGACCTTCTCAGAGACACCCACCAAGGATCATCACGTAGCGCGCCAGCGCAGATATTCTGTGGGGAAAAATGTGGAGCCAGCCCACGCGCCGAACGCAATAAGCGTTTAAAAACAATAGCTTATAGGGGGTCCTTGGTGGAGCCGAGGGGAATCGAACCCCTGACCTCCTCATTGCGAACGAGGCGCTCTACCATCTGAGCTACGGCCCCAAGGAAGCGCGGAGATACGGTGGCCCGGGGCGTCCGTCAAGCGGCAGTTGCGGGGCCCGCGAAAACAGCGCGGCCTTGCCAGGGCGGGCGGGGGCGGGCAAGAAGCCTTGACCTAGCCTGGAACGCACATGGCCCCGCTGATCTATTTCGTCTTCTTCATCCTCAACGCCCTGCTGGAGCTGCTCAAGTGGGCGGTGATCATCAGCGCGATCATCAGCTGGCTGGTGGCCTTCGACGTCATCAACCTGCGCAACAACGCCGTCTACCAGATCAGCCGCTTCCTCGACGCGGTGACGCGGCCGCTGCTGGCCCCGCTGCGCCGGGTGATCCCGCCGCTGGGCGGCGTCGACATCACCCCGATCATCCTGCTGCTGGTGATCGTCGGCGTGCAGAACTTCCTGCTGTTCCCGCTGCGCAACACGCTGCTGGGCATCCTCGGCTGATCCAGCCGTGAAGCCCGCCGTCCTGGCCGTGCGCCTGACGCCGCGCGGTGGGCGCGACGCGATCGACGGCTGGGCGGCCGACGCCGACGGCCGGCCCTATCTGAAGGCGCGGGTCAGCGCTCCACCGGTCGAGGGCGAGGCCAACGCCGCCCTCGTCGCCTTGCTGGCCAAGCGCCTTGGCCTGTCGCGCTCGGCCGTCCGCGTGACGAGCGGCGCGACCGCCCGCCTCAAGCGGCTGGAGATCGAAGGCCTGTCGCCCGAGGATCTCGACCGCCTGCTCGGCCGCTCCTGACCTCTGACCGTTTTCCGGGCCGGGTGCGACGAATCGCCCGGCAGCCCCTTACCGTCCTCGCCAAGCCCCGCCCCGACGTGCCATTGAGAGAGCGGCGTTCTTTCACGCCCTCTTAGCGTCTGTCGCCCATAGTACGGGCGGGACATTCCGTGTTTCCAGGCCAGCGGGGGCCGCGCCATGAGCGCACGGACCAGTAACGTCAAGGATCGGCAAGCGGCGATCATCCACGCCGCCGCGGCGCGGCGGGGCAACGTCTATCTGCGCCTGGTCGCCACCGTCGCCATGGCGCTCATCCTGCACGTGTTCGTCGGCATGGCCTGGGTGTGGCTGTGGGCGGCCGCCTACACCCTGGCCCAGCTTTTCGAGCTGTGGCTGTTCCGCCGGCTGACCGCCGATCCCGCGCGCTTCCTGGCCGGGTGGCGGCGCTGGGCGCTGGCGATCATGCCGGCGGTCACCTCGACCATCTTCGGGGCTCTGGCCCTGCCGCTGTTCGCATCGCATCAGCGCTTCGCCCCCACCCTGGGCGGACTGCTGCTGGCCGGGGCCCTGCTCAACGTCATCGTCGTCAATGTCAGCCTGCGCTCGGCGACCCTGGCCGCGGCGCTGCCGCACGTGATCTACCTGCTGATCGTGCCGTTCATCGGCCGGGCGGCCAATCCGGACTCGCCGCTGGCCAACGCCCTGTGGTTCGGAGTTCTTCTGCTGATCCTGTCGGTCGCCGTCGCCGCCCGCACCCTGGAGGCCGCGCTGCGGGCCGAGGAAGCCGCCAAGGCCGAGGCCGAGCGCCGCCGCCACGAGGCCGAGGAGGCCGTGGCCGCCAAGAGCGCCTTCGTGGCCATGATCAGCCACGAGCTGCGCACCCCGATCAGCGCCATCCTGGCCGGCGCGGCCCGCCTGCACAGCGAGGCGCCCGAGCCCAGCGCAAAGGTCCACGCCCAGCTGATCGCCGACGCCGGCGGCATGATGCGCACCCTGCTCAACGACCTTCTGGACTTCTCGCGGCTGGAGGCCGGCCGGATGGCCGTCGAGCGCGCGCCCTACGACCTGCGCCAGGCCCTGGCCGACACCCTGCGGCTGTGGCGGCCTGAGGTGCAGAAGAAGGGCCTGCGCCTGCGCATAGAAGGCGCCGCGGGCCTGCCGCGCTGGGTGGCCGGCGATGCCTTGCGCCTGCGCCAGGTGCTCAACAACCTGCTGTCCAACGCCATCAAGTTCACCGAGCGCGGCGAGATCGCCGTCTTCCTGGCCGCTCACCGCCAGGGCGAGGGCTGGACGCTGGAGATCGGCATCGTCGACACCGGCCGCGGCATCGAGCCCGAGGCCCTGCCGCGCCTGTTCACCCCCTTCGACCAGCTGACCGCAGAGGTCGTGCGCCGGCACGGCGGCTCGGGGCTGGGCCTGGTGATCAGCCGCGAGCTGGCCCGGCTGATGGGCGGCGACATCACCGTGACCAGCGAGGGCCTGGGCAAGGGCGCCACGCTGCGCCTGACCGTCCGGGTCGACGAGGCCCAGGCTCCGCAGGAGGCGGCAAGCGCGGCCTCGATCGCCGGAACCCGGGTGCTGGTGGTCGACGACCACGTGGTCAACCGCCGCGCCGTCGAGCTGGTGCTGCAGACCTTCGGCGTGGCGCCGGTGCTGGCCGAGTCCGGCGAGCGGGCCCTGGAGTTGCTGGGCGCGGGCGCCTTCGACGTGGTGCTGATGGACGTCTACATGCCCGGCCTGGGCGGGCGCGAGACCACTCGCATCCTGCGCGCCGAGCCCGGCCCCAACCAGCAGGTCCCGGTGATCGCGGTCACCGCCTCCTCCACCTCCAAGGACTGGGACGCCTGCCGCACCGCCGGCATGGACGCCCATGTCGCCAAGCCGATCGACCCGGCCCAGCTGCACGCGGCCCTGGTCGAGGTGCTGGCGAGCCCGCCGGCCCGCACGGCGGCGGCGTAGCGCCGGACCGTCGACGGCGTATCCCCTCACCCTCCCACGCCTACGGCGCGGGCCGCCCCCTCTCCCCTTGGGAGAGGTTGGATTTGAGCCGCTCCACCAGCGCGGCCTCGTCCTTCATCTGGCATTCCCAGATCGTCTCCACCCGCCAGCCGGCCTGGGCGAGGTCGGCCGCGGCGCGGGCGTCGCGGGCCTTGTTCCTGGCCACCTTGGCCAGCCAGTAGTCGCGGTTGGCCTGGGGGACGCGCGCCCCGCGCGGGCAGTCGTGGCCGTGCCAGAAGCAGCCATGCACGAAGAAGACGAGCCGGCGGCCGGGCATCGCCACGTCGGGCGAGCCGGGCAGGTCCTTGCGGTGCAGGCGATAGCGCGCGCCCAGGGCGGTCAGCAGCCGCCGCAGGGTCTTTTCGGGCTTGGTGTCCTTGCTCTTCACCCGGGCCATCACGGCCGAACGCTTGGCCGGGTCGAAGACGTCGGTGGTCGGCGGGGTCATGGACGCGTAACGCGCGGGAAGCGGCCCAGGCGCAGCGTGCCGGTCAGCAGCCCGACGCCGACCTGCCGGAAGCCCGGCAGCCGCGAGGCCGGGGTGAACGCCCAGGTGCGCAACGCCGGCCAGAACCAGCCGCGCGACTGGAACAGCGGCGTCAGCGCCTTGGAGACAAGCTGGTAGAGGCCGGTGTGGCGTCGCCGATCGGCCTGCCAGCCCTTGAGGGCGGCGGGCGAGGGCGCGGTCACCAGCCGGTCGGCCAGTTCGACGGCGTCTACGAGGGCCAGGTTGGCGCCCTGGCCCAGCTGCGGGCTGGTGCCGTGGGCGGCGTCGCCGATCAGGGCGAAGGCCCCCACGTCCCAGCGGCC
This sequence comes from Caulobacter flavus, assembly GCF_003722335.1. GTDB lineage: Bacteria > Pseudomonadota > Alphaproteobacteria > Caulobacterales > Caulobacteraceae > Caulobacter > Caulobacter flavus. Next base: position 927,134 of record NZ_CP026100.1, on the reverse strand, counting down.
GACCGAGACGTCGCGATAGATCGCCCGCGAGAAGCCGCTCCAGTCGGAATGACCGGCGAAGGCCTGGGCCAGGCCCGGCCACAGCGGGGCCAGCCGCGTGTCGCGCCAGGCGGCGAAGTCGCCGGCCAGGAAGTCGTCCATGCCGGCCACGGGAACCGACCAGAACACCGCCGTGCAGTGCGCCTCGCCGTTCGGGCCGCGTCCCACCGGCAGGGCGCCGCACATCACCTCGGCCCGGTGATAGACCTGCCGCAGGGCGCCGGCGAACCGGCCGTCGGGATCGACGACGTTGGTCCACACCGCGCCCCACGGATAGACCGGAGCTCGGGCTCGGGGCTTCAGCGCCGTCCGCAGGGTCGAGGCCGAGCCGTCGGCGACCAGCACGATGTCGAAGGGGCCGAAGGCGCGTCCGGCCGCGTCGTGCAGCACGGGGCGGGCGATGTTCTCCAGCCGCGTGATCCGCGCGCCGGTGATGATCTCGACCCCGGCGGGGACCAGCGGCGCGTGCAGGGCGTCGAACAGGGCCGCGCGGTGGATGCCGACGCCGTGGGCGCCCGACCGCCAGTCGGCGTAGTCCAGGGCCATCACCCGGCGGCCGCGGCTGTCGTGGCCGATCAGTTCCTGGACGGGGGCGCCGGCGGCGCGGACGGCGTTCTCCAGCTCGAGCGCGCGCAGGGCCGCCAGGCCCGTCGGCTGAAGCAGCAGGCCCGAGCCCACCGGGCGCGGCTGCTCGAACGCCTCCAGCAGGGTCACGGCGTGGCCGCGACGGGCCAACGCCAGGGCGGCGGCCATGCCGCCGACGCCGCAGCCGACGATGCCGATCTTCAGAGTGGTCATGCTGGGAAGATGTGCGCGGCGAGAACCATCAAGCCCTCGAAAGTCTCGTCATCCCGGCCGCAGCGCGTAGCGCGGAGAGCCGGGACCCAACGGGGAGCCGCGGTGCGCCGGCCCCTGGGTCCCGGATCGGCCTTCGGCCGTCCGGGATGACGATATGGCGGGGAGCCCTACAGTCCCTCGAACAGGGCCGTCGACAGGTAGCGTTCGGCGAAGCTGGGGATGATCGCCACGATCAGCTTGCCGGCATACTCGTCGCGCAACGCCAGGTCGAAGGCGGCGGTCAGGGCCGCGCCCGAGCTGATGCCCACCGGCAGGCCTTCGGTGGCCGCCGCGCGGCGGGCCATGGCGAAGGCGTCGTCGTTGCCGACCTGGACGATGTCGTCGATGACGCCGCGATCCAGGATGCCCGGCACGAAGCCGGCGCCGATGCCCTGGATCTTGTGCGGGCCCGGCTGGCCGCCCGACAGCACCGCCGAGGCCTCCGGCTCGACGGCCACCATCTTCAGGCCCGGCTTGCGCGCCTTAAGCACCTGGCCGACGCCCGAAATGGTGCCGCCGGTGCCGACGCCCGAAACCACGGCGTCGACGGCGCCGGCGGTGTCGTTCCAGATCTCCTCGGCCGTCGAGACGCGGTGGATCAGCGGGTTGGCGGTGTTCTCGAATTGCTGCGGCATCACCGCGCCGGGGGTGGCGTCGACGATTTCCTGGGCGCGGGCGACGGCGCCGCGCATGCCCTTCTCGGCCGGGGTCAGCTCCAGCTTGGCGCCGAGCAGCAGCAGCATCTTGCGGCGCTCGATCGACATGCTCTCGGGCATCACCAGGGTCAGCTTGTAGCCCTTGGCGGCGGCCACGAAGGCCAGGGCGATGCCGGTGTTGCCGCTGGTCGGCTCGACGATCGAGCCGCCCGGCTTCAGCAGGCCCTTGGCTTCGAGATACTCGATCATCGCCACGCCGATGCGGTCCTTGACCGAGGCCAGCGGGTTGAAGAACTCGAGCTTGGCCACGACCTCGCCCTTGGGCTTCAGCTCGGCCGACAGGCGCGGCAGGCGGATCAGCGGGGTGTCGCCGACGGTGTCGATGATGGAGTCGTAGATCTTGCCCCGGCCGGCGCGCTTGAAGCGTGCGGCGTCGTACAGGCTGGAAGCGTCGTCCATTGTGATCTCTCGGGGATGAAAAACTGGCCCTTGGTGATCTCCACCTTAGGCCGTGGGGATTGGGCTGTCAGCGACCTATTCGGCGGCCAGGGCCGCAGTTTTCCTGGCAGCCAATGGAGCAAGGAGGTGTTCGGCCAGCCAGCGCACGGCCGGGGCCGCCACGCCGTCGCCGATCACGTGCAGGCCCGCCGTGGCGCTCCTGGGCAGGGCGTAGCCGTCGGGCAGGCCCATCAGCCGGGCGCCTTCGCGCGGAGTGACCAGGCGCGAGCGCACCACGCCCTTGTCGATCACCAGCAGCGTCTGGCGCGAGGAGCCGCCGCGCGGGGTGCGGAGGCAGCCCGCCAGGCCGTCGAAGCGCACTTCGGCCCGCTGCTCGCCGCCGCGCATCCGCCGGAACACGCCGCCGACCGCCCGCTCTCCCGAGGCGACGCGGGCGTCGACCGAGGCGCGGTGGGCCGGGGCCATCAGGTCCAACAGGGCCATGGTGGCCGCGTCGCTGCGCCATTCGACGGCGTCGTCGGGCTCGAGCACGGTGGAAAGGTCTGTGTTGCGGGCCGGCGGGGCGGGCAGGGCCCACCACAGCCAGCGGTCCTTCAACGCCTGGGGCAGGCGGGCGGCCGCCTCGCGCACGGCGCGGCTGTGGAACGGCCCCTGGCCGGTCAGGCCGTCGGTCGGGGCGCGGGTGGCGACCACGAACACGCGGGGCCGCGACTGCGGCGTGAAGTGCGCCGCGTCGATCTCCAGCGCGCCGAAGCTGTAGCCCTGGTCGGCCAGGGCCTGGCACAGGGCCGTGAAGTCCTCGCCGCGGTGCGAGGTCAGAAGGCCGACCACGTTCTCGATGACGATGGTGGTCGGGGCGCGGCCCTCGGCGTCCAGCGCCTCGACCAGCCGCCAGAAGCCGAAGAAGGCCGACGAGCGGCCGCCATGCAGGCCCGCCCGCGCGCCGGCCAGGCTGAAGTCCTGGCAGGGGCTCGAGGCCCAGGCCAGGTCCGCCTGCCCGGGCAGGTCGGCCGCCTCCAGCGCGAAGACGTCGCCGGTGTGGAAATGCTCGTCGGCGTCGGCGAAGTTGGCGCGGTAGGTGGCCGCCTTCACGGGGTCGAAATCGTTGGCGAAGGCGCAGGACCAGCTTTCGCCGAGGCCTATGCGGGCCATGCCGCCGCCGGCGAAGAATTCGTAGAAGACGGGGCGAGCGTTGTGATTCATCGTACCTCGTAGACTAGCTTGAGCCGCCGCTTCGAGGATAGCGCCCGCATGACCCGATCCGCCGTCGTCTTCGCCGCGTGCCTGCTGCTGGCCGGATGCGGCGACGGCCCCCTGGGCGCGGCCGAGGGCGCGAGCTCGGTCCCAGCCGACGCGCCGGCCGGCGCAGCGCCCGGCCCAGACTACGCCGGCGACTTCGACCTGGCGGGCACGGAGCCGTTCTGGGTGGGCCGCGTTCGCGAGGGCGGGCTGACGCTGGATCGCATGGAGGGCGGGGCGGTGACCCTGTCCAATCCCGGCGTGCGCATCGACGGCGAGCAGGGCGTCTGGGACGCCGAGGCGGGCGCGCCGACGGGAGGGCAAGGCCATCGCCTGGTCTTCCGCCTGACGCCGCAGCCGTGCTCGGACGGCATGTCCGATCGCGTGTTCACCCACGCGGCCGAGGTCTGGCTGGACGGGACGACCTTCAAGGGCTGCGCCGCGCGGCCGGAAGACCTGGCCAGGCAGGCGCGGCCTTAGCCGCTCTTGATGTCGCCCCGGGGCGGCTGCTCAGCCGCCCTTGATGTCGCCTGCGGGCGGCTGTTCAGCCGCCCTTGATGTCGATGGTCTCGATCTGCGACTGGGTCGCCTCGGCCTTGTGCGAGCGGCCCGGGATGGGCAGCAGCAGGCCGACGGCGATGGCCGCGACGATAGCGAGAGCGATGAGGGCCTTGGCCGCCATGGCGTGTTTCTGGTCCGTTTCGGGTCTGTAAATTCAGCGCCCGCGCCGCTGATATGGTTCCGCCTGCGGAGCTTGCAAGGGCGCCGCCGAACGCGGTTCGTCGATGGCTTCACGGTCGCGGTTGTTCCCCGCCGCTGGCCTTCTCTCCCGTCATTCCCGCCCCTGTGGCGGGAACCCCTGGTTCCGTTCGCACGTGGGGCGCCAGCGGATCGCCAGCGATCCGCCCCATCCGCCTTGCGGCTGACGAAGAGGTTCCCGCCACGAGGGCGGGAATGACGGGAACAGAATGGGACGGGCTGAGCCCCGCCCTATCGCTTGCGCCCGCTCCCAGCGACATAGGGCGTCCCGTCGCGGTGACGGTAGGTCTCCTCGCCGGGGTGGATGACGAGGTCGAGGTCGGGATAGTCGCAGCCGTCCTCGTCCGGCCGCCGAGAGCCCATCTCCAGCAGCACCGCCGGCGCGTCCGAGCGGTTCTGGATCTGGTGGCCGTTGGGCACGCCGGCCTTGAAGCCCGCGCAGTCGCCGGCCCGCAGGATCGTCTCGCCGTCCTCTTCGACCAGCACCACCTCGCCCTCGACGACCCAGACGAACTCGTCTTCCGCGGTATGCCAGTGGCGCTGGCTGGACCAGGTTCCCGGTTCCAGCCGCATCAGGTTGACCCCGAACTGGGTCAGGCCCACGGCGTCGCCCAGCTTCCAGCGCTTGCGCGCCCGGCAGGGGATGTCGAAGGGCGCGGGATAGGCCGTGCCGTGACGGGTGGGCGCCTGGTCGATGTCGATCTTGGGCATGGTCGGCCTTGAAAGGAACGTGCTTGGTTTGCGTCCCGTCCATGGGAAGCCTAAAGCCTGCAGCATGACCAGCCCCGCGCCCGTTTCCGTCAGCATCGACCCCGTCGAGCTCGCCCAGGCCCTGATCCGCCGCCCGTCCGTCACCCCGGCCGACGAAGGCGCGATGGACGTGCTGCAGCGACAGCTGGAAGGCCTGGGCTTCGCCTGCCGCCGGATGAAGTTCGGCGAGATCGAGAACCTCTACGCCAAGCGCGGCACGGCGCGGCCCAACCTCTGCTTCGCCGGCCACACCGACGTGGTGCCGGTGGGCGACGACGCGGCCTGGACCGCCGGGCCCTTCGAGGCCGAGATCAAGGACGGCGTGCTCTACGGCCGTGGCGCGGTCGACATGAAGTCGGCCATCGCCGCCTTCGTCTCGGCCGTGGCCCACACCGAAGAGGTCCCCGGCTCGATCAGCTTCCTGATCACCGGCGACGAGGAGGGCGTGGCCGAGGACGGCACCGTCAAGGTGGTCGAGGCCCTGGCCGCCGAGGGCGAGATCATCGACCACTGCATCGTCGGCGAGCCCACCAGCGCCAGCCTGCTGGGCGACATGGTCAAGATCGGCCGGCGCGGCAGCATCAACGCCTGGATCGCCGTGGACGGCCGCCAGGGCCACGTGGCCTATCCGCACCGGGCGGCCAACCCGATCCCGGTGATGATCGACATCCTCTCGCGCCTGCAGAGCCGGGTGCTGGACGAGGGCTATACCGGCTTCCAGCCGTCGAACCTGGAAATCACCACGGTCGACGTCGGCAACCCGGCCACCAACGTCATTCCGGCCTCGGCCAAGGCCCGCGTCAACATCCGCTTCAACCCGGCCCACAAGGGCCAGGACCTGGCCGCCTGGATCGAGCACGAGTGCCGCGAGGCCGCCGAGGGTTTTTCGGTTCGGGTCGAGGCGCTGTGCAAGATCAGCGGCGAGGCCTTCCTGACGCAGCCGGGCGCCTTCACCGACGTCATCGTCGGCGCCGTGGGCGACGCCACCGGCCGGGTGCCCGAGCTGTCGACTACCGGCGGCACCAGCGACGCCCGCTTCATCCGCGCGCTCTGCCCGGTGGTGGAGTTCGGCCTCGTGGGCTCGACCATGCACCAGGTCGACGAGCGCGTGCCGGTGGAAGAGGTCCGCCAGCTGGCCGGCGCCTACACGGCGCTGATCCGCCGCTATTTCGAGACGTTCTCGGGCTGAGGGCAAAAATCGAGGGCGGGACCACGGCGCTCGCAGGAAACAGACCCGCATGAACGAGCTCTCCATCGACGAAGTCCTCGCCGAGGTCGCCGTGCTGGTGAAGCCGCACTTCGGCAAGGGGCGGGTGCCCGACTACATCCCGCAGCTGGCCACCGTGCCGGGGACGAAGTTCGGCATGGCCGTGCGCACGGTCGACGGCGGCGAGCACGCGATCGGCGACGCCGACGAGGGCTTCTCGGTGCAGAGCATCACCAAGGTGCTGAGCCTGGGCCTGGCCCTAAACCGTATCGGCGACGAGGTCTGGACCCGCGTCGGCAAGGAGCCCTCGGGCACGCCGTTCAACCACCTGTCGCTGCTGGAGGCCGAGGGCGGCTTCCCGCGCAACCCGTTCATCAACGCCGGCGCCCTGGCGGTGACCGACATCCTGCTCGACAAGGTCAAGGACCCCGCCGCCCTGGTGCGCGGCTTCGCCGGCTTCCTGGCCGACGGCCCGGTGGCGATCGACGAGGCGGTGGCCGCCTCCGAGCTCGACAACGCCTGGCAGAACCGGGCGATCGCCAACCTGATGCGCGGCAAGGGCACGGTGCGCCACGACCCGGAGGCGGTGGTCGCCGCCTACAGCCGCCAGTGCGCCCTGACCATGAGCTGCCGCCAGCTGGCCCGCGCCTTCCTGCCCCTGGCGGCCGGCGGCTTCTCGCCGCTGGTGCAGGAGACCATCTTTCCCGAGCGCCTGACCCGGCGCCTCAACGCCCTGCTGCTGACCTGCGGCATCTACGACAGCGTCGGCAGCTTCGCCTACCGCGTGGGCCTGCCGGCCAAGAGCGGGGTGGGCGGCGGCGTCGTCGCCGTCGTGCCGGGCAAGGCGACGGTGGCGGTGTGGTCGCCCGAGCTCGACCGCTTCGGCACCTCGGTGGTCGGCGCCAGGGCGCTGGAGGCGTTCAGCCAGCTGACCAACTGCTCGGTGCTTTAGAGCCTCCTTCACTCCGTCATTCCCGCCACAAGGGCGGGATGACGGGAGGGCTTTGACTCAGATCAAGGCGGCCCGGCCGCCGCCGGCGCAAAGCTCCATCCGTTCCCCGATGGAGCCCGTCATGCCGATCGCCCAGCTCGCCTATCTCGGTTTCGTCCTAGCCGCCTTCGGCGTGTTCATGCTGGCCCTGGGGGCGGCCTGGATCGCCGAGCGCGGCTCGAACGACTGACGCCTTTCGGAAGCCCTCGTTCCCTCCAACCCCGAGGGCTTTCGCCCGGAGGCCGATGTCGGTCGGCCTTCGGCCCCTCGCGGCCCTCGCCGGATGTCGAGCCGGCCGGGGCCGCGGGTCGGGACCTTCAGTCCTCGTAGCCCACGCCCACCAGGTAGAGCCCATCGGCCGGGGCCACCGGTCCGCAGGCGCGGCGGTCCTTCGCCTCCAGGGCCTTCTTCACATCGCCCGGCGCCCAGCGGCCCGCGCCGACCTCGACCAGCGTCCCCGTCATCGACCGCACCTGGCGGTGCAGGAACGAGCGCGCCTCGAAGTCGAGGTGGATTTCCTCGCCCACCCGCCGCACGCGGGCGACGTCGAGCGTCTTCACCGGGCTTTGCGCCTGGCAGTGCATGTCGCGGAAGGTGGTGAAGTCGTGCAGGCCGACCAGGGCCTGGGCCGCCGCGTGCATGGCCTCGTCGTCCAGCGCCTTCTTCATGTGCCAGACCTTGCCCTTGTCGAGGGCCGGCGGGGCGCGGCGGTTGAGGATGCGGTAGAGGTAGCGCCGCTCGTTGGCCGAGAAGCGCGCGTGCCAGCCCTCAGGCGCGACGGTCGCGTCCAGGATCGACACCGCCTCGCGCGTCAGGTGGGCGTTCAGGGCGTTCATCACCGTCTGGGCGGGCCAGTCGCGCTCGAGGTCGACATGCACCACCTGGCCGGTCGCATGCACGCCGGTGTCGGTGCGGCCGGCCGCGGCGATGCGCAGTTCCTGGCCGGAGAAGGCCTTCACCGCCGCCTCGATCGCCCCCTGCACGCTGGGCAGGGTCGCCTGGGCCTGGAAGCCCGAATAGGGACGGCCGTCGTACTCGACGAGGAGGCGGTAGCGGGGCATCAGGCCAGGACCGTTCCGGCCGCCAGCGGGAAGCCGCGCACGAACACTTCGGCCTCCTGCGCGCCCTTGCCCTCGCGCTGGGCCTTGAGCAGGCGCACCGCGCCCTCGCCGCAGGCGATCAGCAGGGCGTCGTCGAGCACGGTTCCGGCCGCGCCTTCCGCGTCCTCGACGCGCGACAGCAGGGCCTTCACCCGCACTGGCCCCTTCTCCGACGGCGCTTCGAACCAGGCGCCGGGGAAAGGCGACAGGCCGCGGATGTGGCGGTCGACTTCGGCGGCCGGACGGGTCCAGTCGATGCGGGCCTCGGCCGGCTTGATCTTCTTGGCGTAGGTGACGCCGTCCTCGGCCTGCGGGGTCTCGACCGCGCCGCCGCGCTCGATGGCGGCCAGGGCCACCGGCAGCAGGCGGGCGCCGACGGCGGCCAGGCGGTCGTGCAGGCTGGCCACGGTGTCCAGCGCGTCGATGCGCACGGCCTCCGACAGCAGCACCGGGCCCTCGTCCAGGCCCTCGCTCATCCGCATCACCTGGACGCCGGTGACCGGATCGCCGGCCATGATCGCCCGCTGGATCGGGGCCGCGCCCCGCCAGCGGGGCAGCAGGCTGGCGTGCAGGTTGAAGCAGCCGAGCTTCGGCGCCTCCAGTACGTCCCTGACCAGGATCTGGCCGAAGGCGACGACGACGGCGGCGTCGAGGTCCAGCGCCTGGAAGGCCTCGATCTCCTCGGGCGTCTTCATCGAGACCGGCGTGCGCACCGGCAGGCCCAGGCCCTCGGCGAAGGCGTGGACCGGCGAGGGCTTCAGCTCCTGGCCGCGACCCCGCGGGGCGGGCGGCTGGGAGTAGACGCAGACGATCTCGTGGCCGCTGGCCACCAGCTCGGCCAGGCAGGCGACGGCGAAATCGGGAGTTCCGAGAAAGGCGATGCGCATGGCGGGGGTTTAGCCCCGCCCGGCCCCGGGGGAAAGCCGTGTGGAACCGGCAAGGCGGGCAGAGTCGGAACCTCGACCGTTCGGCCGCCGTTCTCTGCCCGACTCTTCGCAACCAAGATCGTCGGAGGAACACCCATGCGTACGCTCGCTCTGATCGCCGTCTCCGCCCTCGCCCTGTCGGCCGCCGCCTGCTCGGACCAGCACGCCCAGCAGATCAAGGAAGGCGCAAGCGCCGCGGGCCAGGACATCAAGGACGCCGCCAACGAGATCAAGAACGATCCCGACGTCAAGGAAGCCGGCACCGCGCTTAAGGAAAGCAGCAAGGAGACCGCCGCCGAGCTGAAGGCGGCCGCCGGCGACGCGGTCGACGCGGCCAAGAGCGCCGGCGCCAAGGCCGGCGACGCGGCCGAGGAAGCCGGCAAGGACATCTCGCGCGAGAGCAAGGAAGCCGGCGCGGCGGCCAAGAAGGAAGTCCACGAGGCGACCCGCTAGCGCTCCGCCTCAGCGACGCGCGGGCTCGGCCCCGTAGCGGTTCTCGCCCAGCGCGCCGCGCAGGAAGCCCAGCTCGATCCAGGCCCATAGCGACAGGCCCATGGCCGCCAGCGCCATGACCAGGCCTATGAGCACGGCCGCCGTCGCCCCGTCCTCGTAGGCCAGGCGGGCCATGCCGCTGAGCGCGTAGGGACCGGCGGCGAAGATCAGCATCCACCATGCCGTCTTGCCGCGATCGTGCAGGCGACGGACGGCGACGGCGATCCCGGCCGCCAGCACCGGCAGGAACAGCAGGCAGGGGACCGCGCCCAGCCACCCGCCGGCCTGGGTGGCCAGCACCGTCAGGGTCAGCACCAGGGCGGTGGCCAGGGCCAGCCTGGCCTGCGTGCGCCAGTAGTCCAGCCGCGAGGCGCGGCCCGACAGGGCGAAGATCGGTTTCAGCTTGTCGACGAGACCGCGCATGGCGCGACTAGAGCCTGATCCGTCCGTCGGGAAAAGGACCAGGAAGGCATCAAGGGCGGCCTCGAGGGCCGCCCCTCGGCGTGGATCAGTCGCGCAGCAGGTCGTTGATCGAGGTCTTCGAACGGGTCTGGGCGTCGACCGTCTTGACGATGACGGCGCAGTACAGGCTCGGGCCGCCGTTCTTGTCGGGCAGGCTGCCCGGCACCACGACGCTGTAGGGCGGGACCTTGCCGACGTGGATCTCGCCCGTCTTGCGGTCGACGATCTTGGTCGAGGCCGACAGGTAGACGCCCATCGAAAGCACGCTGCCCTCGCCGACGACCACGCCCTCGACGACTTCCGAGCGGGCGCCGATGAAGCAGTTGTCCTCGATGATGGTCGGGTTGGCCTGCAGCGGCTCCAGCACGCCGCCGATGCCGACGCCGCCCGACAGGTGGACGTGCTTGCCGATCTGGGCGCACGAGCCGACCGTCACCCAGGTGTCGACCATGGTGCCCTCGTCGACGAAGGCGCCGATGTTCACGAACGACGGCATCAGGATGACGTTCTTGGCCACGTGCGAGCCGCGGCGGACGATGGCGCCGGGCACCGCGCGGAAGCCGGCGGCCTCGAACTGCGGGGCTTCCCAGCCGTCGAACTTGTTGGGCACCTTGTCCCACCACGGACCCACGCCGCCGCCCAGGGCGCCCGAGCGCATGACGGTGTTGGGGTTGAGGCGGAACGACAGCAGCACGGCCTTCTTGAGCCACTGGTGCGTGGTCCATTCGCCGTCGATCTTCTCCGACACGCGGGCCTTGCCGCTGTCGAGCAGCAGCAGGGCCTCTTCCACGGCGGTGCGCACCGGGCCAGTGGTCGCGGCCGAGACGCCGTCGCGGGCTTCCCAGGCGGCTTCGATCTCGGTCTGCAGGTCGGCGAGGGTCAGGCCGGTCATGTCGATGTTCCCTTCAGGCGCGCCGAGCTCAGGAACCCGGCGAGGTCGTTGGTGCGATGGTGGACGTGTTCGGAGGTCGAGGCGGCCGCGTGGGCGCCGACCAGGACGGTGGTCATGCCCAGCCGCGCGGCGGGCACGAGGTTCTTCTCGCTGTCCTCGAAGAAGGCCGTGGTCGGCGGATCGATGGCGTGCAGCTTGGTGATCTTGTCGAAGGTGGCCAGCGAGGGCTTGGGGATGTAGTCGGCTGTCTCGATGGCGAAGATCTCGCTGAACAGGTCGCGCAGCCCCAGGTGCCCCAGCACCCGCTCGGCGTGGCCCAGCGAGCCGTTGGTGAACACCAGCCGCCGCCCGGGCAGGGCGTCGATGGCCGCGTGCAGGGCAGTGTCCGGAACCAGGTTCTCCATCGACACGTCGTGCACCTCTTCCAGGAACTGGGCGGGGTCCATGCCGTGATAGGTCATCAGCCCGGCCAGGGTGGTGCCGTGCTCGAGATAGTACTTCTTCTGCAGCGCCCGGGCCTCCTCGCGGGGCAGGCCCGTGAAGCGCTCGACGAAGTCGGTCATGCGGCCCTCGATCAGGGCCATGAACTGCGTCTCGGCCGGATAGAGGGTGTTGTCGAGGTCGAACAGCCAGGTGTCGACGTGAGTGAGGTCGGCGGCCATGGCTAGAACCTCCCCCCGTGGGGGAGGTGTCCGCTTAGCGGACGGAGGGGGGAGGGACCTTGGCGCGGCGGAAGCTGAGAACGGCCCCCCTCCGGCCCTTCGGGCCACCTCCCCCAGAGGGGGAGGATCCTGTCGATCATTTCGAGATCAGCGTGCCGGCGCCGTGCTCGCTGAACAGCTCCACCAGCATGGCGTGCGGGCGGCGGCCGTCGAGGATGACCACGGCCTCTACCCCGCTTTCCACGGCGTGGATGGCGTTCTCGAGCTTGGGGATCATGCCGCCGGTGGCCACGCCGTCGACGATCAGCTGGCGGGCCTGCTCGATCGTCATCTCACGGATCAGTTCGCCATTGGCGTCGAGCACGCCCTTGATGTCGGTCAGCATCAGCATCCGCTTGGCCTTCAGCGCGCCCGCCAGGGCGCCGGCCACGGTGTCGGCGTTGATGTTGAAGGTCTCGCCCTGGGCCGAGACGCCGATCGGCGCGACCACGGGGATGTAATCGGTCTCCGAGCTCAGCAGCGCCTGGATCAGGTGCGGGTCGACCTTGGTGGGCTCGCCCACGAAGCCCAGGTCGACGGCCTGCTCGATGTTGCTGTCCGGATCCTTCTTGGTCCGGGTCACCTTCTCGGCGGTGATCAGGCGGGCGTCCTTGCCCGACAGGCCCACGCCGCGCACGTCGGCCTCGGCGCCGGCCAGGGTGATCCAGTTGGCGATTTCCTTGTTGATGGCGCCCGACAGCACCATCTCGGCCACTTCCATCGTCGCCTCGTCGGTGACGCGCAGGCCGTCGATGAAGGTCGACTTGACGCCGGCCTTGTCGAGCATGCGGCTGATCTGCGGACCGCCGCCGTGGATCACCACCGGGTGAACGCCCAGGAGCTTCAGCAGCACGGCGTCGGCCGCGAACAGCTTGGCCACCTCTTCCTGGCCCATGGCGTGGCCGCCGTATTTGATCACCACCGTCTCGCGGTCGTAGATCTGGATGTAGGGCAGGGCTTCGGCCAGCGTCTTGGCGGTGGCCCAGCCAGCTTCCTCGGCGACGTCGGTCAAAGGCGGTGGTCCTGGTGCGCGAAATTAGGCGCGCCTCGATAGCGGACCCCGTCCCCCCTGTCACCTATAAGCGGGTCTCACCCCTTGACGCCGGTCCCGGACCGTCCGCGCCCGTAGCGCCATTTGAGCGCGAGCACGGCGGCCGACATCGCAAGGCACGCGAGGTTCGAGGCCGCCACCGGCCATGCCTTGATCATCAGGCCATAGGCCAGCCAGCAGGAGAAGCCGGCCACGGTGGCCACGTAGGTCCGCAGCGACACCGACGAGGCGTCCTTCTCCCTCCAGATCTTGACGATCTGCGGGGCGAAACTGGTGATCGACAGCAGCGCGGCGGCCGTCCCGACGACGACGGCGAACGGATGGGCGGCGGCCATCAGGCCGAGCGCGGCATTTCGGTCAGGCCCCAGAGCTCGGCATAGGCGGGCGCCAGCTCCAGGCCGACAGGCGCGGGGCCCGGCGCGCGGCCTTCGTCCAGGCATACGGCCAGATAGGCCAGGGCGGTCTTCACGCCGTGTTCGGAATAGGGCTTGCCGATCACTCCGCAGGCGCCGGCGAAGTCGTCGGGCAGGCGCTTGACGTTGGCCGTCATGAACAGCGCCACGCAGCCGCAGTCGTCGTGAATCCTGCGCACCACCTCCACGCCCGTGGGCCCGTCGCGCAGGTGCACGTCGACGAGGGCCAGGTCGGGATGCAGCGTCTTGGCCAGGTCCACCGCCTCGTCCGAGCTCATGGCGCAGCCGACGGGGTGGTAGCCCACTTCCTGGACCAGGAACTCCAGCTCGGTGGCCAGCAGCACCTCGTCCTCGACGATCAACACATCCAATGCGCGCCCTGGCATGGGTCTATCGGTTCCTAGTGATGCGCGCCGTTGACGGGCAGGTTGACGACGACGCGGGTTCCGGGCTCGGCCGACGTGGTCTCGGACCGCGCCTTCAGCTGCTGGCAGAGCAGCTGGACGATGGTCAGTCCGAACCCCGTGGACCGGGCCCCTTCAGTCATTCCAACGCCGTCATCGGCGATTTCGATCCGGAACTCTCCATTTGTGCGAGTGATCGATACCGAGATGTGTCCCTGGCGCCCCTCCGGGAAGCCGTGGCGCAGGGCGTTGGAGAACAGTTCGCTGATCACCAGGGCCAGGGGCGCGGCCTTCGAGGCCGGCACGTCCACGCGCTCCAGGTCCAGGCTGACGCGGATCTCGTCGCGGTTGGCCGAGCCGGCCATGTCCGACACGAGGTCGCGCACGAAGGCCGAGACGTCGAAGCGCTCGACGTCCTCGCTCTGGAACAGGCGGCGGTGGACGGTGGCGATGGCGTTCACACGCTCGAGCATGCCGCGCAGGCTGTGCTTGACCGCCGGCTCCTTCTCGCGCCGGTTCTGCAGCAGCAGCAGGGACGAGATGAGCTGCAGGTTGTTCTTCACCCGGTGGTCGACCTCGTGCAGCAGGGCGGTCTTCTGCTCCAGGGCCTGGGACAGCTCGCGGGTGCGGGCCTCGACGGCTTCTTCCAGGTCGCTGCGGGTGTCGCGCAGGTGCTGCTCGGTCTGCTTCTTGTCGCTGACGTCCAGCTGCGAGCCGAAGAAGTAGATGATCTGCCCCAGCTTGTTGCGCACGGGCGAGAGGTACAGCGCGTTCCAGAACGTGCTGCCGTCCTTGCGGTAGTTGAGGATGTCGATGGCGATGTCCTCGCCGTCGGCGATCGCGCCGCGCAGTTCGGCGATGGCCACGGGGCTGGTGTCGGGCCCCTGCAGGAAGCGGCAGTTGCGGCCGATCACCTCCGAACGGGCGTAGCCGGACAGCCGCAGGAAGGCGTCGTTGGCGAAGATGATCGGATTGTCGGGCTGGGTGGCGTCGGTCACGATCATCGCCATGCGGGTGGCGCGAATTGCGGCGGCGAAGGGGTCGTCGATCCCGTGCTCGGCCGCGAGCTGATCGCCCGCCCGCTGCGACTTCAGATAATCCGTCATTCCTGAGCCCGACCCCGGCTTTGTTCCATGGACGCCCCGTCAACGCCTGAACGCCCGGTCGAGGGTCGGGTTCCCGACCAAGCTTCGGCGTGGAAACGCAAAACGCGGCGGCCCATTGGGGACCGCCGCGCCGCGAATGGTCAAGCTGCCCGAACCTTACTTCGGACGGTAGATGCGGTCGAAGACGCCGCCGTCGGCGAAGTGCGTCGCCTGGGCCTTCTTCCAGCCGCCGAAGGTGTCGTCGATCGTCGACAGCGGGATCTGCTTGAACTTGCCGCCGTACTTCTTGGCCACCGCCGCGTTGCGCGGGCGATAGTGGTGCTTGGCGATCAGTTCCTGGGCCAGCGGGCTGTAGAGGAAGTTCAGGTAACCGGTGGCCGCCAGGCGGGTCTTGTGGCGGTCGACGTTCTTGTCGACCAGCGCCACCGGCGGCTCGGCCAGGATCGAGCGCGACGGCACGACGATCTCGAACTGGCCGGGCAGTTCTTCCAGCGCCAGGAAGGCCTCGTTCTCCCAGGCCAGCAGCACGTCGCCGATGCCGCGCTGGGTGAAGGTGGTGGTGGCGCCGCGGGCCCCGGTGTCGAGCACCGGCACGTGGTTGAACAGGTCCTTCAGATAGGCTTCGGCCTTGGCCGGGTTGCCGCCCGGCTGCTTCAGCGCCCAGGCCCAGGCGGCCAGGTAGTTCCAGCGCGCCCCGCCCGAGGTCTTCGGGTTGGGAGTGATGACGCCCACGCCCGGCTTCACCAGGTCGGACCAGTCGTTGATCTTCTTGGGGTTGCCCTTGCGGACCAGGAACACGATCGTCGAGGTGTAGGGCGTCGAGTTCTGCGGCAGGCGCGACTGCCAGTTGGCCGGCAGCAGCTTGGCCTTGTCGGCGATCTCGTCGATGTCGTAGGCCAAGGCCAGCGTGACCACGTCGGCCTGCAGGCCGTCGATCACCGAGCGGGCCTGCTTGCCCGAACCGCCGTGGCTCTGGTTGATGGTCAGGGTCTGGCCGACCTTGTCCTTCCAGTACTTGGCGTAGGCGGTGTTGATGTCCTTGTAGAGCTCGCGGGTCGGGTCGTAGCTGACGTTCAGCAGGGTCAGCGATCCGGCCGCCTGGGCCTGGCCCGCCAGCAGGGCGGGCGCCCCGAGAGCGGCCGCGCCGGCCGCGCCGAGCAGGCCGCGCCGCGTGGGAGACTTGAAGGCGTTGGTCATGGCGATGTCGCTCTTGGCTCCGAGGGGTCCGGGCGGATAACGCGCGAACCTGACCTCAGCCTCATACCCTATTGTCTAGGTAGGTTTCACGCCCAAGAAGACTCTCACGGCCGGTAGATTTGGTCGAAGACGCCGCCGTCGGCGAAGTGCCGGCCTTGGGCCTTCTTCCAGCCGCCGAACTGGCCGTCGATGGTGACCAGCGGGATGTTCGGGAACTTGCCGGCGTACTTGGCCGCCGCCTGCGGATTGCGCGGCCGGTAGTGGTGCTTGCCGATCAGGTCCTGGGCCAGCGGGCTGTAGAGGAAGTTCAGGTAGCCCTCGGCGATCAGCTTCGTGCCGCGCCGCTTGACCACGCTGTCGATCACCGCGACCGACGGCTCTGCCAGGATCGAGCGCGACGGATAGACGATCTCCAGTCCGTCGGCGGCGAACTCCTGGCGGGCCAGGTGGGCCTCGTTCTCCCAGGTCAGCAGCACGTCGCCGACGCCCCGCTGGGCGAAGGTGGTCATCGAGCCGCGCGCCCCGCTGTCGAGCACCGGGACCTGGCGATAGAGCTGGCGCACGAACGCCTGGGCGGAGGCGTCGTTGCCGCCCGGCTGCTTCAGCGCCCAGGCCCAGGCGGCCAGATAGGCCCAGCGCGGCGCGCCGCCAGTCTTGGGATTGGGGGTGATGATCTGGACCCCGGGTTTGACGATGTCGCCCCAGTCCCTGATCCGCCTGGGATTGCCCTTCCTGACCAGGAACACGATCGTCGAGGTGTAGGGAGCCGAGTTCTGCGGCAGGCGCGACTGCCAGTTGGCGGCGGTCAGGCCGCGGGCGGCGATCTGGTCGATGTCGTCGGCGAGCGCCAGGGTGACCACGTCGGCCTGCAGGCCGTCGATCACCGAGCGGGCCTGCTTGCCCGAACCGCCGTGGCTCTGGCGGATCTCCAGCGTCTGGCCGACCCGGCGCTTCCAGTAGGCGGCGAAGGCCGGGTTGATGTCCTGGTAGAGCTCGCGGGTCGGGTCGTAGCTGACGTTCAGCAGGGTGACGACCTTGGGCGCTTTCGGCTGGGCCAGAACGCCCGAGGGCGCGGCAGCCACGGCGGCCGCGCCGATCGCGAGGTCCCGGCGGGAAGGAAGGCGGAGCAGGGTCATCGGGCATCCTCTGGGATAACGCCGAAACCTTGGCCGATCCAAAGGCCGCCGCGCGCCTGAATGTTTCTGAAGGCGGGATCAGAAAGGGGCGGCGCCTCCACGATCCCTCCCCCTTGATGGGGGAGGGGCAGGGGTGGGGGTGGTGCGGCGGTTGAAGCCGCGCACGACCGCCAGCGCCGCAGTCACCCCCATCTCCGACCCTTCCCCCATCAAGGTGGAAGGGAGGGAGTGAAGGCCCCTCCCCTCAGAAAGCGAACTGGCTGCGCAGGTTGACCGCCTGGTAGCCCTGGCTGAGCGGCAGGACGCCGCCGGCCGGGTCGAGCCGGTCGATGTCGACGTCCAGGTAGTCGAGCGAGAACTTGGTCACCGAGTTGGGGAACCAGTTGACCCCCGCGCTCCAGATCGTCTGCTCGCCGCCGCGCACCCGGTCAGCCGCCAGAAGGGCGGTCTCGTGGTGGTTCAGGTCGAGTACCGAATAGCGCGCCGCCAGCTCCCAGGCGCCCCACTGGCCCGCCTTCGGATCGAAGGGGTGGGCGATGGCCGGGGCGTCGAAGGCGAAGGTGGCGGCGTTGTAGCGGCGGCTCTCGCCGGTCAGCACCAGGCCGCCCTCGACGTACCAGCCGCCGAACTTCGGGTCGCTGACGCCGGCGGCGGCGTTGCGGCGCTCGACCGCGACGTCGAACACCTCGCTCTGGATCAGCAGGCTCTTGTGCTGCACGGCCAGTTCCGCGCCCAGGTGGCGCAGGTTCCTGGCGTCCAGCGCCCCGGTCGACACCAGCTGGGTCCCGTCGACGCGCAGTTCCGGGCGCTCGGTCAGGGTCAGCGGGTAGCCGCCGCCCACCGCCGTCTGGGCCGGGGTGGCGATGTAGCCGCCGTTGACGCCCAGGTGCAGCAGCCAGTCCTTGCTCTTGACCGGCGCGAAGGCGGCGCGGCCGACATAGGCCTGCTGCTCGTCGAAGGTCTGGGCGTCGCCGCTCTTGCCGCCGGTGGCGGCGGCCGACAGCAGCCAGTTCTCGCCGGCGGTCTGCACCTGCAGGGCGTAGCGGCGGTCGGCGGCGGCCAGGCCCCGCACCATCTCGGCGATCGCCGGGCGCTCGGGGAACAGCGAGCCGTTGGTCGAGCCGGCGTCGTTGAGGCCGACGTTCGGCGCGAAGGCCCCGGCCCGCACCTTGAAGGGCGCGTAGTTGTACTGGACGAACAGCTCCTGCAGCATGCCGGGGCCGTCGGTCCCGTTGCCGCCGAAGTCGAGCAGGATCGAGTAGTCGAAGCTCTTGAAGAACCTGCCGTCGACGCCCAGGCGGGCGCGGCGGAAGTTGCTGCCGCTGTTGAGGTCGCGACCGTTGCCGATCACCGCCGGCAGGCCCTTGTCCTGGAAGTAGTGGGCGGTGTCGAGCTGCATCACCCCGTGCAGGGTGGCGGTGAAGGCGCCGTCGGCGGAGGCGATGGTCGGGCGGCCGGCGGCGATGCTCACCGTGGCGGCCGGCAGGGGCGAGGCGGCGGGGGGCGCCTTGGGCGCGGGGGCGGCCGCGGCCAGCTGCGCCGGCGGCGAGGCCTGCGCCGGCGTCGTCCTGACCGGCGCGCTGGCGACCGTGACGGCCTTCAGTTCGTTGATCTGCTGCTGCAGCAGCTTCAGCTGCGCTTCCAGGGCCTCGATGCGGGCCTGCTGGTCGCCGGGCGCCGGCGTCTGGGCCTGCGCGCCGCCCGCGATCGCCAGCGTCGAGGCGCAGGCGATCAGGGCCATGCGCGAGGCAAGGCGGTTGATGGTCACGGTCTTCCCCTCGCGGCGGCTTGCGCCACCGTCCTATTGCTCAGGAGAAGATGACTAACGGGCAGGCTCTAAACGGAGTTTTGACGGCCCAAGTCCTTGGTTTTCCTGGATGCTGCGGCCAAACGTCGCTCCGAGGGCGGACGATCCAAAGAAAAAGGCCCCGCACGTTGTGCGAGGCCTTCGACTCTACCTGACGGTCGGACGGTCTAGAACATCGTCCGGCCGGTGAGCTTCACGTTGTAGCGCTTCTGGCGCTTGGTGCTTTCGGCGCCGCCTTCCAGGGCGACGTACGACATCGCCGTGCCGGCCCGCAGGGCGAAGCCCAGGGTCAGGGCGCCGTCGCGGTTGTCGAAGGCTTCCAGCACGTACTTGCCGTTCTTCTTGGTCACGACGGTGTCGGCCAGGCTGCCGGCGATGGTCTTGCGGTAGCCGACGCGCACTTCGGGGCGCAGCCACACCTCGCGGCCGAAGTCGGCGCCCATCACCAGGCCCAGGTCGCCCGAGAGGTTGCTCCACTTACGCGAACCGATGGCGCCGTCCATCACGTCGCCGCCGCCGACTTCGTCGTGGCTCGACTCGTTCAGGTAGGTGTAGTCCATGCGGGCTTCGGGGCGCGTGAAGAAGCGGCCCAGCTTGGCCTCGTAGGCCGCGCCGGCGAAGGCGTTGGCGGTGACCGCGCCCCAGTCGGCCTTGGTCACGCGGTCCTCGTCGGTGGCGCCGTCGCCGTTGAGGTCGAGGAACAGCACGCGGTTGCTCTCGAACCAGCCGTAGCCGGCGCCGCCGCCGAGGTTGAAGCGCCACGGGCCGACAGAACGGCGCCAGTAGACGCCGGCCTGCACGATCGAGGCGGTGGTCTGCTCGCCCACCTGGGCGACCGTGTCGTGTTCTTCCAGCGCGGTGTAGGCCAGGGTCACGCCGAGGGCGCCGCCCGCGTCGCCCATGGCCTCGTAGCCGGCGACGAAGCCGAAGGCCTGGGTGTCGGTGCCCAGGGTCTCGCCGTCCTCGCGGCGGACCAGGCCGTTGATCTCCTGCACCCAGATGCTGTCGGGGCCGTAGCGGTCGCCCGGATCGGGCCGGATCGCGGTGGCGGCCGAGATCTGCTGGTTGATGTTCTGCAGGGTCGCGAACATCCCCTCGCCCTGATCGGGGAGCAGCTGGTTGTAGTTGTGGAGGAACGTGCTCTTGTCGTTGATGCCCAGGAACAGGCTGGCCACGTCCTTGTCGCCGGACAGCGAGCCGAACAGGGCGTCGTAGGCCGAGGCGCCCGAGCGGGCCAGGCCGATCTCGGCGGCCGTGCGGCGGCGCACGTCCAGATAGACGTCGTTGCCGGCGGCGCGGGCGCTGGCGACGTACATGTACGGCGCGTTGTCCAGCAGGCCCTGGCCGAAGGTTCCGGAGGTCAGCGAGCCGGCGCTGATCACCTTGTACGAGGTCTCGTCGGTCAGCAGGCTGTTCAGACGCAGGCCCAGCTGCGCGCCGCTGGCGATGTTGGCGGCGCCCGAGACCACCAGGCTGGTGTTGGCGCCGGCCGTCGGGTCGGCGGTGAACACCAGCTTGCTCTCGGCGCCCAGGTTCAGGTTCGAGATGTTGATGGCCTGGGCGTTGGTCAGGCCCAGCGAGCCCTTGCCGATATTGATGTCCAGCAGGCCGTCGCTGTCGCTGATCGCGCCGATCACGGCCGCGCCGCCGTCGATGCGGAAGGTGTCGGCGCCGGCGCCGAACGAGATGTCGCCGACCACGGCGCCGTTCAGCACGTTGAAGGTGTCGGCGCCCGAGCCGAAGCGGATCTGGCCGATGATCGACGGCTCGGCGTTGTCGGGCACGCCGTCGCCGTCGGCGTCGGGCAGGGTCTTGTCGGTGCTGACGACGCCGTTCTGGGTCAGGGTGACGCCAGTGGTGTTGCGGCTGACATCGATGGCCACGGCCTTGCCGGTGATCGTCTCGTTCGAGGCGTCGGTGTCGGCGTCGTCGGTGTCGCTGGCGTCGTCGGTCGGCGAGATCGCCGCGATGATGGCGCCGGTGTTCTCGATCGAGGTCAGGCCGCCCGAATAGTCGATGACGCCGTAGGACGAGCCCTTCTCGCCCACGACGGTCGAGTTGATCACGCCGCCGTTGCGCAGGCTGGGGACGTTGGCGCCGGCCTCGATGACGATGCCGCGCGCGTCGAACAGGCCTTCCGAGACGCTGTAGGTGGTGATCGAGCCGCGGTTGTCGATCACGGGCACGTTGGCGCCGGCGGTGACCCGCACGCCGTTGGCGTTGGCCTCGTAGGCCTGCGAGGTGAGGGTGGTCTCGAGGCGCGCGCCGTTGGTGATGGTGGTCGACTGGCCGGCGTTCCCGCCCAGCTGGATGCCGGTCGAGGTGATGCCGTCATAGACGCCGTTGGCCACGATGGCGCCGCGGGCGCGCAGGCCGTAGGCGTTGTCGCCCGTGCCGATGACGCCCAGGGTGATCGCGCCGGTGTCCGAACCGATCAGCAGGGCCGGGGCCGAGCCGTAGACGGCCAGGGCGGCGTTGCCTTCCTGCGCGTCCTCGACGCCGTCGCCGTCCTCGTCGGTCTTGGTCGTGTCGTTGTCGGCCGGGCGGATGTCGAGCAGCACGCCGCCAGTCACGCTGCCGGCCACGCGGACGGCCGGGCCGCCCTGCAGCAGGTCGTCGGCGTCGAGCTTGTCGCGCACGGCCTTGTCGACGGGGCGCGCGGTGTAGCGGTAGCCGGTGGCGGTGACCGCGCCCTGGATCACGAAGGCGCCGTTGACGTTGCTGTCGATCGCCACGCCGGTGGAGTTCTGGCCCAGCACCGACACGCTGCCGTTGACGGTGACCTTGCCGGTCACCGGGGCGGCGACGCGGACGCCGTAGCTGTTGTTGCCGGTGACGGCGATCGCGCCGCCGCTGGTCAGGTTGCCGTTGAGGGCGCTCTCCAGCGAGATGCCGGCCGAATTGTTGCCCTCGATGGTGATCGTGCCGCCGGTGGCCAGGATGTCGCCGGTGAAGGCGCCGGGGCCGGTCAGGCGGATGCCGTAGCGGTTCTGGCCCAGCGCGAAGGCGCCGTCGATGTCGCCGTCCGAGTCGGTGTCGGTCGGGGTGTAGTCCTCGTCCAGCGTGATCGTGCCGGTCTGTGTGACCGTGCCGGTCGTGCCGCCGTTGATCAGGATGGCGGTCGAGTCGTTGACGCCCTGCGTGCTGAGCGTGCCGGCGTTGTTGACCTTATTGTTGCTGTTCAGCGTCACCAGCGCGCCGCTGGCGGTCAGCTTGATCGAGCCGGCCGTGTCGATCTTGACATCGTCGGCCGCGCCGCTCGTCCCGGCCGAGCCGGTGGCGATGGGCGTGGTCCGCGCGGTGTTCACCACCGTCTCGGCCTGCGCGGCCAAGGCGATAGCCATCAGAGGAGCGGCCGCGACCGTCGCGACCAGGACCTTGCGCTGCATACGAACAGACCACCCTAAGGAGAATTCCCTCGATCCCCAGATTGCGTCAGGTTGCGGCGAAATTGCGGTGACTTCCGCACCCGACACGCACTTGGGGGTTCCCCGTCTATCCCATGCTCCGCGGCGGCGCCATATCTGGTTCGTCGAATCATCGCATCGTCACAAAACTGGCCTAGGAGCCTTGGCCCCGCCCGGCCCTCGCCGCAGGCCGTCGCCCTCAGAAGGAGCCCGGACGCTCGCCATGCCCACCGTCACTCCCCTCTCGCCGGTCGCGCCGGAACGCTGGGGCGGCGGCCTGGCCGGAGCCTGGGCCGGGGCGTGGACGGCCGTCGCCGCCGGGCCCGCGGCCCTGGTCGCCATGACCGCTCTGGGCGCGGCGCGGCCGGGCGTGGCCCTGCCGGCGGCGCTTCTGCTGGGCGTTGGCGGCGCGATCCTGCTGCGGCGCCTGCGCCGGCGGCTCGACGACGCGGTGCTCAGCCTGGCCCCCGCCGCGGCCTCGGCCGACCGGGCCCCGCCCTTCGCCGTCATTCTCGAGAACCTGCCCGACCCGCTGATGGTCATCGCCGCCGAGGAGGCCGACGACCTGACGGGCCGGCGCTTCGTGTTCGCCAACGCCGCCGCCCGCGACCGCTTCCGCATCCGCGAGGGAGCCCTGCTGGTCACCGCCGTGCGCAGCCCTCAGGTGCTGGAGGCGGTGGACGAGGCCTTGTTCGGCGAGGTCGAGCGCACCGTCGAATGGACCGGCGTCGGCTCGCAGGGGCGCGACTGGTCGGCCCGCGCCCGGCCGCTGGGGCGCGACGAGGCCGGCTCGCAGCTGGCCTTGCTGGTGCTGCGCGACGAGACCGACGTGCGACGCAGCGAGCGCACCCGCGCCGACTTCCTGGCCAACGCCAGCCACGAGCTGCGCACGCCGCTGGCCTCGCTGTCGGGCTTCATCGAGACCCTGCGCGGCCACGCCAAGGAGGATCCGGGCGCCCGCGACAAGTTCCTGGCCATCATGCAGGCCCAGGCCGAGCGGATGTCGCGGCTGATCGACGACCTGATGAGCCTGTCGCGCATCGAGCTGAACGAGCACATCGCGCCCGCCGGCCGCGTCGACCTGGCCATGGCCGCCCAGGACGTCATCGACGCCCTGGGCCCGCAGGCCCGCGACAAGCAGGTCAGCTTCGACGCCGTGCTGCCGCCGCGCGGCGCGGCGGTGGTCGAGGGCGACCGCGACCAGATCGTCCAGGTGATCCAGAACCTTGTCGACAACGCCATCAAGTACACCCCCAACGACGGGACGGTGCGGGTCGAGATCTTCCCCGGCCTGACCCCGGCCACCGCCGTCGCCCCGCGCGATCCGGCCGCCGCCCGCCTGTCGCTGCTGACTCCCGACCATTCCGACGTCGAGGAGTTCTACGCCGGCCTGCGGGTCAGCGACCGGGGCCCCGGCATCGCCCGCGAGCACCTGCCGCGCCTGACCGAGCGCTTCTACCGCGTCGAGGGCCAGAAGAGCGGCGACCGCTCGGGCACGGGCCTTGGCCTGGCCATCGTCAAGCACATCGTCAACCGCCATCGCGGCGGCCTGCACGTGGAGTCCGTGCGCGGCGAAGGAGCCACCTTCGGGGTCTATCTGCCCATGGCCAAGGCCTTGTCCGACAAGGATTCCGCACCGGTGGAAGAGGTCGCGCCGGGCGGTGTCGTAAAACTGTCGTAGAAACGTCGCATAAGGTCGTCGCCCGGCCGGCATAGATCGGTTCCGGGCGGGGCGGCGCAACGGGCGTCGTCTTCGCATCCCAAGCGCAAGACCGCTTCAAGCATGCTGACCTGGCTCTCGCTCCTGTTCCTGGCGCTGTTCGCGCTGGCGGCGTTCCTGCTCGGCCGCGGCCGGGCGCTCAAGGCCGCCGGCGGCGCCTCGGTGCGCCTCCACTCGCTGCCCAACTATTACGGGGCCTACGCCGCCCTGTGGGCCGGCGCTCCCGCCGCCCTGCTCCTGCTGCTCGGCGCCGTGTTCGGCGGCCGCATCGAGGAAGCGGTGCTGCAGGCCGACCGCCCGGCCGCCGTCTCGGCCCTGACCCCCGATCGCCAGGACGTGTTCTTCAGCGACGCCCGGGCCATCGCGGCCAAGGAAGCGCCGTCGGAAGTGGTCTACGAAGGCGAACTGAAGACCGCGCTCGACGCCAAGGTCGAGGAATCGCGCAAGGTCACCGCCACCGTCCGCTACAGCACCATCGCCCTGGCCGCCCTGCTGGCCCTGATCGGCGCGCTGCTGGCGCTGCCGCGGGTGGGGCTGGAGTTCCGCGCCCGCAACCGCGTCGAGGGCTGGATCAACGGCCTGCTGATCGCCTGCTCGGTCGCCGCCGTGCTGACCACCCTGGGCATCGTCCTGTCGCTGGTCTGGGAAAGCTGGCGCTTCTTCCAGAGCGTCTCGCCGCTGTCGTTCCTGTTCGGCACCGAGTGGAGCCCGCAGATCGCCATGCGCGCCGACCAGGTCGCCTCGGCCGGCGCCTTCGGGGCCGTGCCGCTGTTCGCCGGCACGTTCCTGATCATGCTGATCGCCATGCTGGTGGCCGCGCCGGTCGGCCTCTACTCGGCGATCTACCTGTCGGAATACGCCGACCGCCGCGTCCGCTCGGTGGTCAAGCCGCTGCTCGAGGTGCTGGCCGGCGTGCCGACCGTCGTCTACGGCTTCTTCGCCGCCCTGACCGTGGGCCCGCTGTTCCGCGCCGGCTTCAACGCGATCGGCGAAGGCATGGCCGGCGGCCCGCTGGACGGGATCGCCCAGTACCTGATGCAGGTGCAGAACCAGATGGCCCTGGTGGCCGGGGTGGTCATGGGGATCATGCTGATCCCGTTCGTCTCCTCGCTGTCGGACGACATCATCAACGCCGTGCCGCAGTCCCTGCGCGACGGCAGCTACGCCATGGGCGCCACCAAGTCCGAGACGGTCAAGAAGGTCATCCTTCCCGCCGCCCTGCCGGGCATCATGGCCGCCATGCTGCTGGCCGTGTCTCGCGCCGTCGGCGAGACCATGATCGTGACCATGGCCGCCGGCCTGCAGGCCAAGCTGACCGCCAACCCGCTCGACACCGTCACCACCGTGACCGTGCAGATCGTCACCCTGCTGACCGGCGACCAGGAGTTCGACAGCCCCAAGACGCTCTCGGCCTTCGGCCTGGGCCTGACGCTGTTCGTCGTGACCCTGGCGCTCAACATCATCGCCCTGCGCATCGTCCAGAAGTATCGGGAACAATATGACTGACGCCGCCATCAACGCCGGCGCCGCCCCGCGCGAGCAGGGTCCCCGCCCGCAGCTCTCGGCCGCCGAGGCGCGCCTGAAGAAGCGCTACCGCTCGGAGATGTGGTTCAAGGCCCAGGGCATCGCCGCCATCGTCGTGGCGATGATCTTCCTGGTCGTACTGGTCGGCCGCATCGTCGCCCAGGGCTACACCACCTTCGAGACCCACTCGATCAGCGTGCCGGTCTACCTGAACCCGGACCGCATCGACCGTTCGGCGCTGGACGGGGTCAACTACGACTACATCGTCGCCGAGGCGGTGATGAAGAAGCTGAACGTCCAGGACGACGACCTGGGCACGACCTCGGGCAAGGTCATGGACCTGGTCTCGCGCGATCTCGGCTTCCAGCTGCTGAACCAGATCAAGGCCGACCCGTCGGTGATCGGCAAGACCATCGAGGTCACCGGTCCGGTCAAGGCCGACGCCGACCTCTACTACAAGGGCGAGATCAAGCGCTCGACCGCCGAGGAAGACCGCAAGCTCGACAACCAGCAACTGGCCTGGCTGGACCAGCTGGAGAAGGACGGCACCGTCAAGGGCGGCTTCAACTTCGGCTTCTTCACCAAGTCCGACTCGACCGAGCCCGAGCAGGCCGGCGTGCTGGGCGCGGTGGTCGGTTCGGCCCTGATGCTGATCATCACCGCCCTGATCGCGGTGCCGGTCGGCGTGCTGGCCGCCGTCTACCTGGAAGAGTTCGCGCCGAAGAACCGCTGGACCGACGTCATCGAGGTCAACATCAACAACCTCGCGGCCGTTCCCTCGATCGTCTACGGCCTGCTGGGCCTGGCCCTGTTCATCAACTGGCTGCACGTGCCGCGCAGCTCGCCGCTGGTCGGCGGCCTGGTGCTGGCCCTGATGGCCCTGCCGACCGTGATCATCGCCACCCGCTCGGCCCTGAAGGCCGTGCCGCCGTCGATCCGCGAAGCCGCCCTCGGCGTCGGCGCCTCCAAGGCCCAGACGGTGTTCCACCATGTGCTGCCGCTGGCCATGCCCGGCGTGATGACCGGCGCCATCCTGTCGCTGGCACACGCCCTGGGCGAGACCGCCCCGCTGCTGATGATCGGCATGGTCTCGTTCGTGCCGGGCGTGCCGGAAGGCTTCACCGGCGCCTCGACCGTGCTGCCCGTGCAGGTGTTCATCTGGGAGAACGCGTCGGAGCGGGCTTTCCACGAGCGCACCGCCGCGGCCATCCTCGTCCTCCTGATCTTCATGATCGTCATGAACGCCGCGGCCGTCATCCTGCGCCGCCGCTTCGAACGCCGGTGGTAGGATCCCCATGACCTTCACCCACCCCAAAGCTCCGGCCCTCGTCCAGGGACACGCCATGCCGACCCAGAACCGCGACGCCTCCGTCGCCGCGCCGATCATCCACACCGCCGTCCCGCAGGGCCACGGCGTGGTCGAGAGCCGCGATTTCAAGATCCGCGCCCGCGACGTCAGCGTCTTCTACGGCGACAAGCAGGCGCTGTTCGACGTCAACCTCGACATCCCGGCCAAGTCGGTCACCGCCTTCATCGGCCCGTCGGGCTGCGGCAAGTCGACCTTCCTGCGCTGCATCAACCGGATGAATGACACGATCCCGTCGGCCCGCGTGCAGGGCTCGATCGAGATCGACGGCGGCGACGTCAACCTCAAGAGCGTCGACCCGGTGGTGCTGCGCTCGCGCGTCGGCATGGTGTTCCAGAAGCCGAACCCGTTCCCCAAGACGATCTTCGAGAACGTCGCCTACGGTCCGAAGATTCACGGCCTGGCCACCCGCAAGGACGAGCTGGAAGCCATCGTCGAGAGCAGCCTCAAGAAGGCCGGCCTCTGGAACGAAGTGGCCGACCGCCTGCATCAG